>JAUJND010000112.1 GCA_030446505.1 Chroococcidiopsidaceae cyanobacterium YX2bin18
GCGACAGCTGGACGGCCGCACTGGCTTCGAGCTCGGCGATGCGGCAGCTCTTTATACGGGCTGCAACTACTAGAACCAAACACAAAGCAGCGATCGCCTTTTGCCATTCTTGCCGGACACGAGCATCTTCTACACCCTCAAACATTGCTACTAAACGCAGAATTGAGCGTTCTAAAGCGGGTCGAGGTACGGGTTGATGTAGTTCAACCAAGCGACTCAGGCTTTGCTTGTTATTTAAGAAGTTAACAACCCATGTAGTGGCGTGCTCTGGACTATCAGGAACACGCTCAACATTCAACTCGTTTTGCAGCCAGTCATAAAAGGGAGGTAATAGCTTTGCTAAAACAATTTTTGCTGTTGGTAAGGTTTGCCTGAGAAGTTCAGTATTCAAACTGCCCAATAACTGGTTGACTTGAGGCAAGTTGAGAAAATCCTGCAAGCTGAGTGAGAGTAGCGATTCTAACTCAACAGAAGATAAATGAAGATGTTGTTCAAATGTTTTTAGCATGGCAAAAATGAGAAAAATAACAAGTTAGCCAACTCCAACTTAAGACAAGACAGCATCAGCCCTTTTGCATAGTTACCGCTGGCATTGAGACAATTAAATCCGTGAATTCAAGCTGTAGTAGTTTTTATCCTTTAGTCTTAGACTAGGGAACATGGCTTGAGCCAACAGGGTTGTGAATAAATAAACCTGCTGGGTAGTCACGGATGCGATCATTGAATATACCCGTTACAACAAAAGCTTCCTCAGACCCGCGCTTGTGGACATCAACGCCTTTCCAGCAGGCTCCAGGCTCAATTTCAAGCAGTTGCGCGGAACCGCCCTCACCTTTTCATAGCGTGTGAACACGAATCCCATCAAACAGTTCTCGGATATGTGCGTCCTTTAGGTTTGTCCACTCCCCTGTATTCATGACATCACCCCATTTACTTAGTTATGTTGACGTTCGTTGACTATCTATTTAATTAGGACTCCTAAATAATAAGTCGGAGTATCTTGCGAGTCAAGCAGTTAGTAATACACCTCAGACCAACACTACTCTCTTATATTGCTGAGAAAAAGTTTGATGAGTGCTGCTGGCTGACATAGACAATAGCCTGCTTGCTGGATATTGACAAAACAGCTTCTAGCAGGTAAATACTTAGGATTCCTAATTAAAGTATTTCCGATGAAAAAGGCTATTCAACTGTTAGGTATTCCTTATTAAAGGATAAGTTACTCAATCAAAAAAAACCACTTATTTAAGGCTTGACTAGGCTCCTACCAACGATTATTATTTAGGATTACTAAATAATCTCAAACTAAGCGTGACCGCTAACCCATTCGATACTTTAAACGACTCAGTTGGGCAGCGAGTGATGGTGGGTCTAAATAAAATTAGTCTTGCTCTAAAAAGCCATGCTTGGCAAGACGCAGGGCTGCAAGGACTCACGCCAACCCAAGGACAAATACTGGCTCTACTCCGCTCAAAGGTTAATTCTGCAATGCGGCTGGCGGAAGTGGCTGATGGTCTTGCAGTCACCCCAGCAACGGCAAGTGACGCAGTAGCCACACTTGTCGCCAAGGGCTTAGTTCAGAAGGGTAGAGCGCAAGATGATGCACGGGCGATCGCCATCACTCTTACAGAACAGGGGCAGCATGAGGCAGACCGTGTAGCTGACTGGCCCGACTTTTTGCTAGATGCTGTAGATGAGCTATCACCAGTAGAGCAAGAAGTTTTCTTGCGTGGTCTGATTAAGATGATTTGTAAACTCCAAGAGCGGGGGCAAATACCTATTTCCCGGATGTGTGTTACCTGTCGCTTCTTTCAACCGAATGTTTACTCCAACTCTGATCGTCCACATCATTGCGCTTTGGTGAACGCACCATTCGGCGATCGCGACCTGCGACTTGACTGCCCAGAACACAATGCAGCCAACCAGAAACAATTAAGCAGGATTAACAGGCGTTTTCACTAAAGTACTTTAACGGTAGCGTCTTCTGGTGCTGCGTCAATAACTGGCAGTTCAACAAATGGTACTTCTTCTTGAAAGATGGTTAAATCGAACCAGAAAGTTGTCCCAACACCGACTTCACTAACCAAATGAACGGTACTGTGATGCTTGTCAATAATGTTTCTCACAATCGAAAGACCAAGACCTGTGCCTTCTAAGGTGTGAACCCTGTTTTCTACACGGAAGAAGCGCTCAAAAATTGCTTCCTGGTCTTCTGGATCAATTCCGATTCCAGTATCAGAGATTTCCAGCCGCACTTGAAGAGGTGAAGTGTGATGGTTATGGGATTGCTCCTGACTATTTTTTAGTAAATATGCGCGAATTACCACTTTTCCACCCGTCTTAGTGAACTTGAGCGCATTGCCGACTAAATTGGCAAGTACTTGTAGTAATAAATCATAGTGACCTAAAACAGGCGGCAAGTCCGAGGCAACTTCCTGAACCAGTTCAATGCCCTTATCTTTAGCATTTAGCTGGTAAGTGCGGAGCGTCTGATCGATCGCCTGCGCTAGCTCTACCGCATCAAAATGGTAGATTCGGCAAGATTCTAGCCGGGACAAATCCAAAACGTCATTAACCAAGCGGGTAAGTCTATCTGTTTCATGATTTGCGGTTGCTAAAAATTCACGTCGTTGCGAGTCACTCAAATCTTCACCATAATCGTGCAGAGTTTCAATAAAAGATTTGATGTTGAACAATGGGGTTCTGAGTTCGTGAGAGACATTACTGATAAATTGACCTTTGGCTTCGTTTAGTTCTACTTCGCGGGTAATGTCCTGTACAGTCATTGCGATGCCTTTAATGCTTTCCCGGTACTGATCGAGAACTGTAGTAAGGACAATTCGGACAGTACGGTTAGTTGGCTGGGTGAGAGTAATGCGAAACTCAGCACTATCGCGATCGCCCGTTGCCATTTGGTACAGAGGGCGTGTCAACTCGATTTGCCCGCTCTGCGGTAAGTGGTGCAAAACATTTGCTCCTACCACATCAGCATCCCAGCCAAAAATTCGCCGTGCTGTGGGGTTGACTAAAATCACCTGCATATTAGTGTCAAGTAGGACAGCTCCATCAGCAATAGTTGAAACCAGCGTTTCCAGCTTGGCTTTTTCAGCAGTTAGTTCCTCGATATTTTGCTCTTCATAGCGCTCCAGCCGCTCTGCCATTTCATTGAAACTGAAGATTAACTCCTTTAGTTCGCTGCCTAGTGGTAGGTCAATTCGCTGCTTGAAATTTCCCGCAGCAATATTTTTGACACCTACCAGGAGTTCTTTGATCGGCTTCGTAATTGTCAGGGCATTAAACACTGCGCCTAAAATCACCATTACCCAAATCGAGACAAAAACTGCAATTGTTACATCACGGGTGAGGTTTGAGGATGTGACTACTGTAGGGTTGGGATTAATAACAATTGCTAAAACTCCTAGATATTTGCCGTCGTGAATTAGGGGAACAAAGACATCTGTGACTTCTCCATCCGGCGTTAGGTGCTGTCGCACCATAGGTAAGTCAGAAGAGGCAGGGTAATTCTCTGGTAACTGAATTCGGCGCTCAATAGTAAGGGAGTTTTGGACCTCTGGTTGCCAAAAAGGAACGCCGAGAAAGATTTTTCCAGCTTCGTTAGCATAAAGCATATAGCGCACATTAGATGTGCTGCTGTAAAAACGTTGGGAAAACTGAGCGACTTCTGTTAAATTGTCTTCTGCAATCAGTGGCGCAACGTTGGAGGCAAGTAGAAGTCCCAGGTCACTACCAAAGCGAGTATCACTTAAGCGGGCATCTTGTTGAATCGTATTCACAGCCCAGAATGTGAGACCGCTCATTACCAAAGAAACCACCAACGTGGCGACAGCCATCAGTTTAGTCTGGAGGGTAAACTCTGACCACCAATGGGCAAGTACTTCTCGAATTGTTTTTAAAAAAGCTAGCATTTTAAAAAGTTTTTAGCGGTTTCTTTAATAAAACCTTACAACTAAAAACTAACAGATGATTTGACACGGTGACCGATATCGCGACGATAATACATTCCCTCAAAATTAATTTTGTCAATAGCAGCATAAGCAAGCGCGATCGCTTCAGCAAAAGTTTTCCCGCTCCCAGTAACACCCAAAACGCGCCCTCCATCTGTCACTAATTGTTGATCCTTCACTTGTGTACCAGCATGAAATACACAAGCTCCCAAAGCTTCTGCTGCTTCAATCCCCTTAATTAGTTGTCCCTTTTGGTAAGCTCTAGGATAACCACCAGCGGCAGCCACAACACAAGCAGCTGCTCCAGTCCATGTAATTGGCGGCATTTGCGACAATTGCCCTTTGACACAGGCTAACAGCAAGTCTTCTATGGGCGTTTCTAGTAGTGGCAAAATAACCTGAGTTTCTGGATCGCCAAAGCGACAGTTAAATTCCAAAACCTTAAAATTGCCATCAGGTGTAATCATCAAACCTGCATAAAGTACCCCTTGGTAGTTAATGCCTCGTCTTTGCAGCGTGGCAATTACGTTTTGCAAGTCAGTCTCAATTTTGTCCATCAAGGCTGGTGTTACTAGAATTGGTGCATATGCTCCCATGCCTCCAGTATTCTCTCCCGTATCACCCTCGCCAATTCGCTTGTGATCCTGAGCAGGTAGCAAAGGTCGAATAGTTAAGCCATCAGTTAGAGCCAAAACTGAAACTTCTTGCCCAGTTAAATATTCTTCAATTAAGACAAATCTACTATCGCCAAACTGACCCTGAAAAATAGCCTCAATAGCAGTTTGGGCTTCTGCAACAGTAGCGGCAACCGTCACACCTTTACCTGCTGCCAAGCCATCAGCTTTAACCACAATTGGCGCTCCCTGAGCTTTCGCATAAGCTTTTGCCGCCGCTGCTTCTGTAAATACAGCAGCTTGTGCCGTAGGACTTCCCGCTTCCCGCATCACAGCTTTTGCCCAAGCCTTACTTGCCTCAATCTGCGCTCCTGCTCTTGTCGGACCAAACACCATCAGACCTTGGCGTTGAAGGTAGTCTGTAATTCCTAAAGATAGCGGTAGTTCAGGTCCAATTACGACAAGAGAAATGCCATGCTTTAGCGCAGCTTTGCCAATGCCCTCAAAGTCATTCATGCTTAAAGGCAAGTTTTGACAACGCTCCATGCTTGCTGTACCGCCGTTGCCAGGAACGCAAAATATCTGCTCAATTTGCTGCGATTGCAGTAGTTTCCAGGCGATCGCATGTTCACGACCTCCATTACCCACAATTAAAATCTTCACTGATCTCCTTGCGCCAAGAGTCGACTAATTCACCTATTTCCAGACTTCTGCAAGCCCCACTAAATGGGTTTATGTTAATTTTTTAAGCTCATTTTTAGTCAGGTATCTTCAATCCTATAGCGGAATTAAGCATAAAACACTGTATGGTGCGTGTCTGGGATTTTTAGAGACATCCGATCTTTGACGAGCTTTGATCTGACATTATCTGATCTTTTCTTACTGACGAAGCTAGTGAAGTTTTCAGAGATGTTATTAAGCTCTTACCCACAGCTTAATAACACCTCCTCTCAACCGTCTGGAGTTTTGCCACACTCCGAAGTATGGCAGTTGGTTAAACATGGCAGAGATAGAATTTGAGCATTTTGGCACGTCAATGCTTAGACCGACGCATTCCAGAGCTTGCTGTGTTGCCAACCGATGTAGCCGCCTGAGAAGAGCAACGCAATCAACAGCAGACTTGGATTAATTGGCGCTTTACTACCACTGATTCACGGTTCAAACTTCATCGCCTTTACCCCTCAATTCAAGCTTGACAGACTACTACTCGCTGCATGAATGGAATCAGCCCAAGAGCCAGGAGTGAGAGCATTTCTATATCATCTAGTTTGGTTGGGCCAGAGGTCGTCATGCCTGTTTTTTTATTGCTGTTTAACCGTAACTATTATGGGAGCAAGCGCCAAGGCCGAGATTAAGTCGCATAGCAGTTCTTTATTACCCATTTGCCTTAACGAGCGCAGAGGCGCTGCCATCGCTTACCTTGACTCGGTTCATGGCTGACAAGATTCTCAAAGCTGCCTGCGATACCAAGGGTACTGCCACAGGCAGATCGCGTCGGTCTTTTCGGAGTCTCAACCCACAGCTTTCGGCGAACTGCCCTCACCCAGATGTCTAGTGCTGGTATTCTTCTACGCCACATTCAAGAAATATCAGGACACAACGACTTAGGGACTTTGCAGCGTTACTTGGAAGCTACCCCAGAGCAAAGACGATCTGCTGTTGCCGTGATTGGATTTTGAAACTATGCCTTACCACCACAAACTCACCGAAGTTAT
>JAUJND010000113.1 GCA_030446505.1 Chroococcidiopsidaceae cyanobacterium YX2bin18
TGAGCCATTTGCAATTTGCTACAAGGTAAAATTTCTACCTGACGACCTTGTTTATCAAGAAAAATGGCTGTATTATTGTCGCTACCAAAGCCGCTATCTGATTGATCAATTGGATTAGCCGCGATCGCATCCAAGTTTTTCTCCTGCAATTTCTTCAGCGCCGGAGTCACAATATCCCCTGTTTGTGCCGCAAACCCAATTAAACGCTGATGCGGCTGCTTGAGCCGCGCTAATTCAGCAACTATATCTGGTACAAATTCTAAGGGAAGATTGGTAGGTAGTGAGCGCTTGGGCAACTTCTTTGCACTATAATTTGCTGGCTTAACATCCGCAACAGCCGCCGACATCACAATCAAGTCAGCACTTGGGAAGAACTCTAGCATTGATGAGCGCATCTGTGCAGCGCTAACAACTTCAATCGCTTGCACTCCTTGCGGTATATCCCAACTAGCAGCACCGTGAACCAATGTTACAGCTGCTCCTCGGTGGAGTGCTGCTTGCGCCAAAGCCAGTCCCATTTTCCCAGTAGAGGGATTGCCAATGAAGCGCACCGGATCTATATATTCCCTGGTTCCCCCGGCACTAATTAATACTCGCTTCCCCACCAAGTCGCGCTTGCCCTTGGTATACAACAATGATTCAATATAAGCCAGAATCTCAATCGGTTCTGCCATCCGACCAGCACCAACGCGATCGCAAGCTAATAACCCAGAATTTGTATTCATTCCAGAATAACGGCTATCTGTCAATAGCTGCTGCCAATTTCGTTGCACCGCCACCTGCTGCCACATTTCCGTATTCATAGCTGGCGCTAACAAAATTGGACAGGTAGAAGCCAACACCGTATTTGTCAGCAAATTGTCAGCCATCCCATGGGACAACTTTGCCAGGGTATTAGCCGTGAGGGGTGCAATCACAAAAACTTCTGCCCATTCACCCAGATGGATGTGTAAGGGGCGCTGGTGTATTGGCTGCCAAAAATTATTATCTGCATAGGCTGGATGACGAGACAGCGTTGCCAGTGTCAAAGGTGTGATAAATTCTTGGGCTGAATGAGTAACAATTACTCGAACTTCAGCCCCAGCTTTAAATAGCGTTGAAACAACCTCACAGACTTTGTAGGCAGCAATGCCGCCGCCTATGCCAATTAGTACCCGTCTGCCGCGAACCATCTACACTTCATCGTAGGGGTCTAAATCTAGGAGGTAAACATAGGGTTCGACTAACTCAGGACGCTGAAAGGCGATCGCCCGTAGCAAATGCCAATCATTCAAGCCTGCAAAAGCATTGGTGTAATTATCTTGCTCTAGACGTGTAGCCAAGTCCTTCACCTCTGCTGCGGTTATAGCAGCAATATCTTGCTTAGAAATGCTCAAAGTCTCCATCACTCCTCGCCCCTCCCTTGAGCAACATTTGCATTTATTTATGGGATTAAGCCGTAAAAAATACAGCAATCCCATATATCTTACTTAGTATTACTCAGTTGGAACAGATGTAGTTCCGGAAGTTGCAGGATCATAACAATGATTTAATAAACTTTTTGATTTGGCATTACTCCTAAAACGAAATTACGGCTCACTGTTAACACTTCCGGTCGAATTTCATGTCCCATATCAAATTCCTGGTATTGCACTGAAATACCCAGCGCCATTAAACTTTCCCGTGTATTTTGGGCAGCTTTAAGTGGCACAACAGAGTCTTGCCTCCCATGCACAATTAAAACTGGGGGAGTTGCCGGAATTGATTCAGATAAGGGATGCAAATAACCACTTAGGGCAATTAATCCAGCTAAGGGCAAGCTTAACCCTACATCCAGAGTCATTGCTGCACCTTGAGAAAATCCACTTAAAATCGTGCGTGACAACGGGACACCAGTGGTATTTTCTAGAGAGAGTAACCAGTCTGTTAGAAGTTTTCGGCTTTCTGGTAATCCCTTCCCCTTGTCATTTCCCAGGTCGTACCATGCCCTCCCAATAGAGGAATAAGGATGCGGAAACGGGGCATTAGGAAACATGAATTGACAATCAGGTAAATTCAATAGAGGTACTACAGACGCAAGATTTTGAGCATTAGCACCCCAGCCGTGTAACGTCACAATCAATCCAGATGGCTTTTGACCTGTTGATGGTGAAACCGTGATTACTTGTAAAGACAGAGATTTTCTCCTATTATTAAACTCTCTTCATCGATCTTAATAAAACTACTAGTCTTATGGGTGTGCGGATCGACGCTGCATTTCCTTAGTGTCTTTGGCGTTTATAAAATAAGTTTTTATCTTGAATTTTTTAGATAACAGGGGAGGAGTGGATGGCACGTCTAGCACTGCTGAGTGTATCTGATAAAACTGGGCTGATTGACTTTGCCCGTAGTCTTGTCGAAGAATTTGGGTTTGATTTAATTAGCAGTGGTGGAACAGCCCAAACCTTGAAAGAAGCAGGGATACCAGTTACAAAAGTTGCTGATTATACTGGTTCTCCTGAAATATTAGGCGGTCGAGTTAAAACGCTGCATCCTCGAATTCATGGCGGTATTCTGGCACGTCGCGACTTACCGCAGGATATGCAAGATTTGGAAAATAACCAAATCCGCCCAATTGATTTAGTTGTGGTCAATCTCTATCCTTTCGAGCAAACCATTGCTACTGGAGCCGCCCTGTCTGAGGCAATTGAACAAATTGATATCGGTGGTCCCGCCTTGCTCCGAGCAGCTGCCAAAAATTATGCTTATTTGACAGTTCTATGTGAACCAGCTGCCTACAATGGATATTTAAAGGAGTTGCGGCAGGGGGAAGCATCGTTTCAGTTCCGTCAAGCTTGCGCTTTGAAAGCATTTTTGCACACGTCGGGATACGATCAGGCGATCGCTACCTATCTTTTAAAAGTGAAAGGGGAATCAATACCCCAAAGATTCACTCTTTCAGGACAACAATTGCAATCGCTACGCTATGGTGAGAATCCGCATCAACCAGCAGCTTGGTATCAAACCGGAACTACCCCGGCTGGTTGGGCGGCTGCTACTAAACTTCAGGGCAAAGAACTTAGTTATAACAACTTAGTTGATTTAGAAGCGGCACGACGGATTATTGCTGAATTTATAGATACCCCAGCTGCTGCGATTCTCAAACATACGAATCCTTGTGGTGTAGCACTGGGAAGTAGTCTTGCAGATGCTTACGAAAAGGCTTTCAATGCTGACTCAGTTTCGGCGTTTGGTGGGATTGTGGCTCTGAACCGTCCTATTGATCCGGCGACAGCAACGGCTTTAACGCATACATTTTTAGAATGCGTGGTAGCACCAGATTGTGAGGCGGAAGCTCAAGAAATTCTCGCTGCTAAATCAAAGGTGCGGATTCTGACTTTAGCCGATTTGAGTTTGGGAGCGCCGGAAACAGTGAAAGTAATTGCTGGTGGCTTCTTGGTGCAAGCCTCAGATAACGTTGTAGCTGACACCAGCCAATGGCAGGTAGTCACTGAACGGCAACCTACCCAGGATGAGATGGAAGAATTGCTGTTTGCCTGGAAGGTGTGCAAGCACGTTAAATCTAATGCAATTGTCGTAACACGCGATCGCACTACCGTGGGAATAGGTGCAGGACAAATGAATCGCGTTGGTTCAGTCAAAATTGCCTTAGAACAGGCTGGAGCTAGAGCTAATGGTGCAATTCTTGCCAGTGATGGTTTTTTCCCCTTTGACGATTCTGTGAGAACAGCAGCAGCGGCGGGAATTACAGCTATTGTCCAACCAGGGGGTAGTCTGCGCGATCAAGATTCGATCAAAGCGGCAAATGAACTAGGTTTAGTAATGGTATTTACTGGTATCCGTCACTTTTTGCATTAAAGTAACGCACCTTACCACTACTAAAATCAATAACTATCGCTTATGAATCCGCAGATAGTTGAGCTAATAGGCAGAAATTGGCTTGTTAACGAGCTGCTGCAAGCAAATTTGGAAGTAGCATTACCTATGCGTGATAGGGGGATTGATTTAATTGCTTTTGCCGACTTGGATACACGAGTGAAATTGTTTATTTCGTGGGATAAAGGTGGATACTCTACTCAAAAACCAAGTAATAAACTTCTAAATCTGATAGATGAATATAAAATGTCGTCACAGAAGCGGTGGGTTAAGGTCACAGATATGCCTTGAAGCGATCGCACCCCACCGTTATTACACATTTCTAAAATCAATCATCGTCTGCCGATAAGCATCTGGTAATCCTGTGTCAAAACATCGCCCTTTGACAACATACCCTGTCATCCCTTCGTCTTGGCGCAATTCGTCGAGACAGGATGTTAACTGAAATTCACCTTTTTCCCGAATATTATTACTAATATGTTCTTGCAGAAAGTCAAAAATTTTCGGCGTGAGTACATATAAGCCGAATATGCACAAGAATTGATCCTCAGCCATTCCTGCTACACGGAGATGCTGACGTGCATATTCTATATCGGGCTTTTCAGAGAGTTGTGTCACCGATAGGATTGAATTTAACTCCTGCCAAACTCCTGTAACACAGCCAGCTTTATAAATAGTTTCTGCTGGCATTGTAGTTAAACTAACAACGCTTTGATTAACTTGTTCATAAGCATTTAAAACTTGACTAGCACAAGAATGAGCAGTATCAGATAAGTAAACATGATCGCCTAACATGAGCAGAAATGGTTGCTCTTTCACCCATTCTTTAGCACAAAATACTGCATGACCGTAGCCTTCTTGCTCGTCTTGAGTCAAAATTGTAATTCTGCTGCCTAAATCTTGGAGATATTGGCTATATTCTTGATTCTGCGGCGATAATTTAGCCGAAAGTTCTGGCGGCGGTGGAGTTTTAAAGAAATCTTCAAATAGTGTGCGATCGCCTTTTTGGACGACAATACCAACTTCTTCTATCCCACCGCTAATTGCTTCTTCAACAATCGCCATAATTACAGGTTTAGCGCGACCATCTTGATCAATAATTGGGAAAAGTTCTTTTTTTACAACTTTTGTAGCTGGAAACAAACGCGTACCGAAACCTGCCGCTGGAATAACAGCTTTGCGAACTTTCATCAACTTATCCTGCAATTTCTAAAAGCGATTCTAAGTTTAGAGGAACATAGCGTACCTTGGCATTTAACAAATATCATCCAACTACAAAATTCACCAACTTCCCAGGTACAACAATCACTTTCTTAATGTCTTTGCCTTGAATATGACGCTGAGCAACCTCTGATTCACGAGCGTACTTTTCCAATGCTTGCTTGTCCGCCTGCGCCGGAACTTGAATCGCGCCGCGAGTTTTGCCCATAATTTGAATTACCAGCGTAATTTCATCAGCAACTAAGGCAGCAGGGTCAAACTTAGACCAAGTTTGCAGATGTACTGAATCGGTGTTACCCAACAAATGCCATAATTCATCAGCAATATGCGGTGCGAAAGGTGCCAAAAGTAAAATTAGCGTTTTAATTCCTTCTGCATAAACTGGTGAATCTTTGCAGTTAGCATCAGCAAGAGCATTGCTCAACTTCATCAACTCTGACACAGCTGTATTGAATTGATATTCACCCTCCAGGTCTTCTGTAACCTCCTTAATCGCCGTGTGAATAGCTCGACGCAAATCTTTTTCAGCTTTACTGCGCTGGCTGTTGGATTGGGACTGACCGCTAAATTCTGTTACCAATCGCCAAACCCGATTTAAGAAGCGGAATTGACCCTCAACATCAGCATCCTCCCACTCCAAGTCTTTTTCTGGCGGTGCTTTGAACAAAATGAACATCCGCGCAGTATCCGCTCCGTATTTCGCTAGAACTTCCTCTGGATCAACACCGTTGTATTTTGACTTGGACATCTTTTCGTAAAAGACTTCCAGCGGTTCCCCTGTCTCTGGGTCTTTGGGAGTCGCTGGATCAACTTGTGCTGAAGGGATGTATTTGCCAGTAACTGGGTTTTTATATGTTGTACCCTGAACCATGCCTTGAGTTAACAAACGCTGGAATGGTTCATCAAAGTTTAGTAGGTTGCGATCGCGCAACACCTTAGTAAAAAACCGCGAATATAATAAATGCAAAATTGCGTGTTCAATTCCACCTACATATTGATCAACTGGCATCCAGTCATTTGTCTTCGCTGGATCGAAAACCTGCTGCTCATTCTCAGCATCGGGATAGCGCAAGAAATACCATGATGAATCAATAAACGTATCCATCGTGTCGCTTTCTCGTTTTGACTGAGTGCTGCAATTTGGACAAGGCACATTTACCCAGCTTGATAACTGAGCCAACGGAGAAACCCCGCGACCAGTAAATTCTATG
>JAUJND010000114.1 GCA_030446505.1 Chroococcidiopsidaceae cyanobacterium YX2bin18
CAGAACCGCCGGGAAAGCGAGAAAAGTTGATTAGTGTGAGATTGTTCTTGTTTTGTATCTTGATTTATTTTTGTTTTTTTATTTATTTGTTTTTTTTTTTGTATTTTTTTTTCTTTTTTTTTTATTATATTTTTTAGTGGCTTAGACTGATTGCTGGACACTGATATTTCGTGTCCAATATTTAAAAACTTTACAAAGAAAAACGGCACAGCTAGATGTGCAGAATGCCACCACCTCAGCAAAGGTTTTTATATTGGTTAGGAGACCACTGCCAGCAGATACCGCCCGTCAATTGATATTAAAGGATGGTGGAGGCTGTAAATACTATAAGCCAATAGCGTTTCATGCTTTGGGGATCACCCCTTTAGCTCCTTGCTCAAGCCCAACCAGAGCTTTAGCTTCGTGGGAGAAAACTTTCATCCAGCTAGGTGGCACATAGCTCTGGTCAATCGACCCTAGAGTTACTCGTGGTGGGCAGGAGATAGTGGTAGAGAAGGCTGTATATGCTGCACAGCAAAGGGTTTCGGTCAATCGGAGCGTTGGGATTTGAACCCAAGACCTCCACTACCCCAAAGTGGCGCGCTACCAAGCTGCGCTACGCCCCGATAAGAATAATCATATTAACATAATGGTTACAACAAATAGAAAGAAATCTAGAAAACCTGAAGCATTTGAGCAGCTTGGACTAAATCTGGAACTGCACAAGCTGCCCAGTTGCCCTCGGCACAACGTCCTGTACTTAGAATCAAACGCAGACTGTAAGCATACGGATAGCCTTCCACTTCTAGCCAAAGTAAATTGCTTTGCGCTTCACAAGCAATTTTTTCTTCTTCCATCAGTTCACAAGCTAGCTGGTTCATTGTTTCTACAAGCCGCCCTGACAACTGACAAAAATCGTTTAACTCTGCCTCAGTTAGCTCAATTGCCCAATCATCTGCACCGACTAAACCTTTAAATTGCTCTGCTTCAGGGTTCCAGCCAATACGCCAACCTACTCCACTTTTAACAACGCGCTTCATACATTTAGGCTAAGGCATAAGCAAGCGAGCATCTCCGGGGCGGGGTTGCCGCGAGTTCGGTATAGCAGCTGGACTAGGTGTAGTGGATGGCTGGGCTGGTGTTTTAGCAGGAGTTGGGGAACTGGGATTAAAAATATTAACGAGGGTTTGAACTAGGGCATCTCGCTGCTGTCGGTTGAGGCTTTCAATAACAGCACGATCGCCGGCTATTGGGTTCTCTCGTAAAGTCTCATTGCCTGGATATACATCTTCTTGGATTAATTCGTTAGCACCAAGATAATCAGCCAACGTCAGCTTCCAATCCAGCCGATAATTCGGAGTACGCCCTTTTACATAGACGTGATATCCAATCAGGCGATTAACCAGAGTATTCTCTGCATCAACCTTTCCTGTTTCTTTATTGACATACTTGTTCTCTAGGGGCAAATTAGGCAGTTGTTCATAGACTTGCCGCCAAATATCGCGTGGACTGGCACTCTGAGCAAATGCAGTCTGGGGGTTGAATAAACTCAGTTGAGTCACTGCAAGAACAACCAAACCTACTACGCTCAGAGCAGTGATTAACATTAGCGATCGCTTAGGTCTGCTCACGGTTTTTGTTAGCAATTACTCTCCAATAATTTCCGGCTGTGTCAACTCATCTGACATTTCAATAATTGCCCGAATTACTGGTTTCATCATTGGGTCATCCATACTATCAAAGTCTTCATACCGACGACGCTTAGCGCGGTTTGCCACCTGAACTGTAATTCGGTAGCGATTCGATGCTGCACCAATCAGTTCTTCAGCACGCTGCCTAACTTCAGCTTGGGTTGTCTCGAACTTAGAACGCTTAAGCATAAAATCTAGTTTTTGGAGTTAATACCCAGTTTACCAGCAGACTCAAAGATCCTGCTTTTTCTGTACAGGTTTTGGATCGTGAGTTGGCGGAATCTGCAACGCCCTGACTAGACAAGTTAATTACGCGATCATACGTTCCTATCCCAACAACCTCTCCCCTGATAGATGCATATAGATTCATTTAAATTTTATAAGTATTCCTTAACAAATTGCAAATAAGGAACCCTCATGGCTGATATTGTCGAGACTGCTGTAAATGCTGGCACTTTCAATACTCTGATAAACGCTGTTGAAGCTACTGAACTAATAGAAATCCTCAAAAGCCCTGGTCCTTACACAGTTTTTGCACCGACTGACGAGGCGTTTAATAATCTGCCACCGGGAACTTTAGATTCACTACTTCAGGACAATCACAAACTCAAGAGAATTGTGCTGTACCATGTCGCTTTTGGAGATGTGAGAGCTGAAGACTTAATGCAGATTGAGGAAGCGGAGACGGTTGAAGGATCAATCGTTGCAATTGAGTCCTCTGGCGGCCTTAAAGTGAATGATGCCAACGTCTTGAAAACAGATATCCTTACTGATAATGGCGTTATTCATGTTATTGATGCAGTACTTATCCCCGCTTTAGTAGCTGCTGAGTGAGGGGTTTATATTTATTAGCTGTAGCCATCAAACGTCATTTAGAAAGATTTGATTTACTGTCATATGCTCTAAACAATACCTGTGTAAATGAAAACTAGTTTGCGATTCTTGAAGATTTCCCAGAAGATTTCCCAATTGAGGACAGCTAATACACATAGGTAACATCTTAGATCCTTGTAGTTATTGTCACTTTTAATACCTTGGCAGCTACTATTAAAGCCGCTGGTTTTGGAGATACCTTAATAAGATTAGGTTCGTTCACGGTCACACCTACAAATGATGCATTTGCCAGCTTTCCGAGGGAACGGTAGAGTGATTTTTGAAAGATATTCCTCAATTAACAAAGATTTTGACCTGTCGTGTCGTGGCTGATAAAGTGATATCTGCGAAAGTAGTTAAGCTAAATTCAGTTTCTACTGTTGAAGTCTCCTTAATCAGATGTCTTCAGTGGCATTAAAGTAAATAGCCCTGTGGTTATAACACCCAATGTGGAAGTAAATAATGCTGTGATCCACGTCATTGACTTGGTGCTGATTCCTTAATAACTCTATAGGGGTGACTACATATATAGCTTGTTACCCCTGCCTAAATTCATTAAATCTCTAGGAGACAGTTAGTTTTAGTTGTCTCTTAATTTGTAAATGCAAATTGGCTGCACTTAAATTACAAAGTTATTTTGACAGTAAAGCTTGAATTGTAGGTTTGATAATCAGCAACTATAAGGGTATGTCCAGTCTCTAAGATTTACCCTATTTGAGTTCCACTCTTAGATTTTAATTAAACTTGATTTAACTTAATCAAAACCTAAAAAACTTAAAATTGCTTTACAATTACTAAGGAAATTATTTCTAGGTAATTCAAATGGCACAGACAGCAGACCTCGATTCAACTATCTCAGCTTTACAAAGCGGGTTGACATCTCTTCCTGCTGAGGCAGCGGTTGCCAATATTGAGAGCTGGCAGCAGCAATTACAAGATGCAGCACCAGAAATTGCTAGTACTCTTGGTGAACTCAAAAGCGCACTGACAAGTGGTAATGCTCAGTCTATTGCACAAACATTAAAGAAACTTGGTACCCAAACTTCAGATGCAGGTACGAGTACTGGCGGCGCTGCTGGTAGCCAAGTGCAACAATTAGGTCAAATGCTTAGCCAAGCTGCAACTTCATTGTCTTAGACTTGGCTCTAGCGATATCTTCATCTGGCTTAGGGTCATGCGTTGAAAAACATGAATAAGTCAAGTTAGATAAATAAAATAGGAGGCACTTGGAGATAAGTTGCCTCCTATTTTTCTTTCTGACTAAGAAGCAGACAAAAGATAGCAATTCTGGAGACTAGCTCCAAAGAATTTAGTTAGTTCTTTTCTCTAGCTAGAAGTCCCAGCACCAATTGTATAAAAAAGAAACAAGACATCTTTTAGCTTGTCCCTAATTTTTAGTTATGAGGCTGCTCCTACGTTCTCTATTTTGACTTTGGTTAATTTGCAAGACCTAGAATACATCCAGTACGAGCAGGTAAACTTAATTCAAGCTGGCTAACTCCAACACTTGTCCATTGTGCCTCAGCACTGCCATACAATAATTTCTTGGGTTGAGATTTTAGAAGATTGGCTTCTATGCTTACCTTAGCGGGTGAAGTTCCAGTGTTGACCACAATAATTAGTTCCTCAGTTCCTAAAATACGCGCGAAGACATAAACTGCTGCTTGAGCAAACAGGGCTTGGTAAACACCTGTACGTAAAGCGGGATAGGCATGACGCAGAGCGATTAATTGGCGGTGGTAATCTAGAACATCATGCTCCCAGTGAGCTTCTAAAGGAAAGCCACGGCGAGAGTCTGGATCTAAACGACCGGGTAAGCCAACTTCATCGCCATAATAGATACTGGGAGCACCGGGAAAGGTCAACAGCAGCAGTGTTGCTAATTCAACACTGGCGCGATCGCCTCCCGCAATTGAAATCAGTCGCGCTGTATCGTGACTCGCTAATAAATTCAACTGAGTAAGCTGAATTTCCCAGGGGTACATTTGCAGTAGTTCCGCAATTTTTTCGGCGTACTCTGCGGCAAACAAAGGTGGATAGGGATGGTAAGAGCGGTCTTGCACTTGCTCCATGTCCACGCGATCGCCTGCTGCAAACGCAATGGTAGGCGCGGCAAATAGATAGTTCATCACGCCGTCAAATTGGGTGCCATCCAGCCACTCGCTAGAATCTTCCCAGACTTCACCGACAATATAGGCTTCGGGGTTGATTGCTTTAACGCGATCGCGAAACTCCTGCCAAAAACCAGGGGCTTTGACCTCGAACGGCACATCTAAGCGCCAGCCGTCGATGCCGAACTTAATCCAGTATTCCGCAATCTCCATGATGTATTCCCGCACTTCAGGATTGTCATGGTTGAAGACTGGTAGCGCCCGATTTCCACCCCAACCTTCATAGTTAGCAGGAAACTCACCATTGTAAGGTGATAGAGGCCAGCCTTCAATTTTGAACCAATCAACCCAAGGAGAATGCGGACCATTTTCCAGAACGTCGTGGAAAAAGAAAAAGCCGCGACTGGCATGATTAAATACTCCATCTAGAACAACTTTGATGTTGCGATCGTGGCAAGCCTCTAGCAGTTCCCTAAAAGCCCCATTTCCGCCTAACAACGGATCTACCTGGTAATAATCGTGGGTGTGATAGCGGTGATTACTGGCTGATTGAAAGATCGGGGTGAAATAAATCGCGTTAATCCCCAGCTTCTCCAGGTAATCTAGCTGTTCTAGTACGCCCCACAAATCTCCGCCCTTGTATCCTTGGAGTGTTGGCATATCGTCCCAGGATTCCCAAGAGGCAGACTTTAACAGCCGTTTGCGAGGCTGCTGGCTTCGGGCAAAGCGATCTGGAAAAATTTGATAAAAAACAGCGTGCTTGACCCAATTTGGGGTTTCAATTTGCATGATTATTCCTTAGTTCTCCACTGTCAAGTACAGATACTAGCAATTCTCCGGTTCTAGCTTGAGGTTGAATCTACTGTATTTATCCAGATGGAGCTAAAGATTTTCAAGTAAACTTGCTGCATTAAACCTCAAAGTATCTTCAGCTACTGTTTTTTGCCAAGATACTTTTACTTATTATTAAGTTCTAAAAATGTTGTATTTATATTTCAATAGTAATTTATATTTTTTAACATTTAAGTTCTAGTTAAAGTGTTTTTTAGAAGTAACCGCTAATTAGCTTAATTCGTTTATTTAAATTATTTATATGAACTTTGAAATTAACTTTGTAGTCTTTACATTTTTTAATAGAAAAGTTCACATTAATTTATGCTACTTTTTCTGAGAAAACTGTAAATTATTTTTATAGACAGGTAATAGCATTTGTTAGATGCAATGCAAACAACTTTACTTAATTTGTAGTGGAGTTTTACATTTAGCTTTAAATTAACGTACAAACATTAAATCAAGAAAGTATGTTACTAAATGTAAATTTTTCCGGAATAGCAGATTGTGGATTTGTATAAGTATTGTGAATAGAAGCAATTGCCTTCTATCGGCAACAATTTAATTATTCCTAAAAATGATATTTTCGCTTAGATTCAAGGAGATCATATGACAATAGGTATTAACCAACCATTAGTAACCGCTTCTGCAAGCATGAATAATAAAAATCATCAGCAAAAGCAAAACGACTTTGCGGACAAAATTAAAGGCAAGCGATTCTATGAAGCATTTGCTGATGTAGTTAAAGACACTATTCAATTGAGAATTTTTACTTTGA
>JAUJND010000115.1 GCA_030446505.1 Chroococcidiopsidaceae cyanobacterium YX2bin18
CACCACAAATTCCTGAGAGCCAGTCTCTTTCACGCTCAAGCTGCTTGAGTGCTTCTTTATTGCTGGCATAAACAGGCGTACTTGTTGGTTGAATGGAACTAGGAAACGGATGTGAAACCATACTGCTTAAGCCAACGAACATCTCTGTTTTTCTAGTTACTAAAGGTTTATAAATCAGACTGTCAAGGAGTTGCGCTAGGCTATCTAAGCGATCGCTCCCCACCAGATAATGAAAGCCCATGTCCAAGTGTGATGTCCAACAGTTATGCTGCCGAGTCCTCAACTGCTGCTTTGGACATACTGTAGCTACCCGCTTCACCCCGATACCATTTTTGCTTTTTCACCCCAACAGAGAGAACATTCGACACCCGCTCACGCGCCTTACTTCTTACCTGTGATGGTATTGCATCCACAAAGATGGCATCTACGATCGCCGCAATCTCCAGTACCTGCTCTGGCTGACGTTGCATAACTTCAGATACAGCAGTAGCTAGGGTAGCGTTGCTGAACTCGTCTCGCAGATACTGCTGCCAAGTCTCAAGTTCTTCACTTGTCTTTTTCTTGGGCAGGGATTTTGCACTCTGCTTTTTGCTAGCAGGAGATGAATTCTTCTTCGCTTGTAGCTTTTGAGTATCTGGCACTGCTAGTGTCTCAACATCCACAGTAGTATCTATCTTTGAAGTGTCTAACTCTGGAGTTGCCTCATTTTGGGCAGTAGGTTCAACCTGTTTTTCGGTAACTTCAGCCTCTGCTTCGGCAACTGGTGTCTGTTCTAGTGTTGCTATGGGTGTTGCAGTGGTGGTATCTGTTGTAGGAGCAAATAGGTCGACAACGGTTTTTAGACTGAGGCGTTTCTCCTGAATCGACTGAAGTTGAGCGTTCAACAGGGCTTCTTGTGTTGCTAATTCAGCATCAACTTCTAAAAGCTTGGTAACAGTCGGATTGAATGTATCAGCAGAATTCTGGGAGTTTGGCACTGTCAGGAATAACTTGAGTGGAACAACTGTCTACTTAAAGAATACTCACCATTATGCACTTACTATCCATAAATATGGAAAAAGCTCTTGTAGTCTTGCCTTGTTTCGACCCCAAGAGCTTTTTCTGTAACGCTCCTCACACACTCGGAAGTATATAGTTTTTCTTTCAAGTTGTTTCTTAAGCCGAGTGACACTTTGAGAACTATCACTCTCAGTGGCAAGAGCCTCCTTTCTTACAAACTAACTAAAGGGTGGCAATATTTTTTTATTTATAATAAACTCTGCGCTCGCCCATTATGGTGAAACTAATGATGCAGTCGTCTATTCGTACCGAAATCAAAGAATCGCTACGCTTAACGATTCCCTTAGCCAACGCTCAGGTTGCCCAAGCCGCTACAGGATTTGTAGATACCTTAATGATGGGCTGGTTAGGACAAGAAACCATTGCCGGGGGAGGTCTAGCAGCAACAACATTTACCACATTGCTAGTTACAGCAACAGGAGTTGTTGTGGGACTCAGCCCACTGGTTGCAGAAGCCTATGGTGCAGGCTGCATAAAAAGAATTCAACAGCTAACGCAGCAGGGAATATGGTTATCTGTGCTAGTTTCAATACCTATAATGTTGCTACTTGGGCAAATAGATACCCTAATGCGGCAGTTAGGACAGGCAGCTACCATTATTACTTTAGCAAAGACCTATCTAGACATAATGCTCTGGGGATTTTTTCCAGCCCTAGTATTTGCTATGCTTAAAAGCGTTGTGTCTTCTCTATCTCAACCTCGACCCGTTATAGTCATTGTTGTTGCGGGTACGGTCTTTAACGCGATTGGCAATTATATTCTGGGCTTCGGTAAGTTGGGATTCCCGATAATGGAGCTTAAGGGGATTGCTTGGGCAAGTGCATTATCTCAATGGCTAATGTTGCTGTTGCTGCTCATTTATATATTTAGATACAGGCAGCTAAGAAATTACCAATTATTTCAGAATTTACCTCAGTTGAAACCAAAGATTCTGCGGGAACTGCTGTGGTTAGGAGTACCGATTGCTATTTCATTTGCCTTTGAAATTGGATTGTTCACTACTACAACTTACCTAATGGGTGTATTAGGAACACAAGTGTTAGCAGCTCACCAGATTGTATTTCAAACCATTGCCGTGATCTTTATGGTTCCCTTGGGAATGTCGTTCGCCACAACTATTCGAGTTGGGCAGTGGAATGGACAGCAAAATGCTGAAGGTGTAAGAAGGGCAGCTTACGTCAGTGTGTGCCTTGGGGCATTTTTTATGAGCGTGATGGTGATCGCACTGCTGATATTTCCCCAACAAGTAATTGCTGTATACTTAGATGTTGATAACCCAGAAAATGCACAGGTGATATCTCTGGCAACATCTATGCTAAGTATTGCTGCTCTGTCACAAATCTTGGATGGAGTGCAAACAACTGTTGCTGGTACATTGCGCGGACTCAAAGATACTCGGATGCCGATGCTGTTAAGTTTCCTAGCATTTTGGGGAGTTGGTTTGACCAGTGGCTACTTATTAGGATTCCACTTCGGTTTTGGCGGTGTAGGTTTATGGTTAGGACAACTGCTTGGGGTAGCAATGTCCGCAGGTCTTTTCATATGGCGTTTCCAGAGGCTGATGTCAGAATATGTTGCTCAATCTACTTAATTCTGCTTTGGAAGACAAAGTAATAAGGTAGTCTTAAGACGCTATCTCAAAATACTTTTGTCTTATTTGGGTCACAACAACAGTGATGGAACAGAGAAGCAGCTTTGCTGGTAAGCGTTATAGACTTATTCGGCGTTGCATAATAGAGGTATGAATGGAGGGAAGCGTCAATGCAATGTCCAGAGTGCCAATCAACGCATATCCGCAAGAATGGAATCAAGCGAGGTAAACAAAACCACATTTGTGTAGATTGTGGGCGACAATTCGCTGAACGTGATGAGACATCGAGAGGGCTACAGCGATGAAGTCAAAGAGGAATGCTGGAAAATGTACGTCAACGGCATGGTATTTTCGTGGAATTGAACGGGTTAAAGGGGTGCATCACACTACCGTAATTTACTGGGTCGTAAGTAGGAGAAAATCTCCTGGATGCCTACGCTCCAGAAATGATTCCCGAAGTCGGAGAACTGATGAATTGGAAACCTTCGTTGGCTCGAAAAAAACAAAATCTGGCTCTGGACGGCAGAATCACTTCAGTTCAGGAATTTTAGGGTTGGTGTTAAGACCATAGTGCAAAAACTTTTGAGCCACTAGCAGGCAATTGTGAGACCATGGCAATGTTGGTTTCTATGTTACGGATGGATGGTCTGTTTATCCTGGCTTTATTCCAGTGGGAGATCAGATTGTGAGCAAGACCATGACGCGGGTTGAGAGGAAACACAAGGTTAGACATCATCTTGCTCGGCTACATCGTAAGACCCTTTTTGCTATTCCAAGTCAGAGCAGATGCTGAGGCACTCAATCCGATTGTTACTTCACTATCTCAAATTCTGATGTCCCTTTGTCTTTCATTGATTCATACTTTCATTCAAAAACGCCACTTATTCCAGTTTTCAGTTCGTATCTGTTAGGCTTACTTAATATATTTATAGTCAATGTATTAAGTAATAACCAAGGAGCTAACTAGAGCTTGTAGTTGCTGAACTTGCTGAGGGTTGCGCTTACAGAATCGTCTTCCCAGGGAAGAAAGGAAATTGCGATCGGCACCAGAAGACATACGACTTGCACAATCGTTCCAACAAGCACAGCTTAGCATCGAAGCGATAGAGTGGGTTTTCTAACGCTTGCAACCGTTGAGTTTCAGAAATAGCAAGGCTGTTGCATTGCCCAAGGGTACAGCCAAAATGTTCCTGTCACACCAGGGTAACAGTTCCAATCCACTTAGCAATCACCCAGTAATGCTGAAACTCTACCTGTTAACCAACAGAGCACTGTGCCTGTTAACAATGAACCACCGCAGATGGAATGACGACATAATCATCAAGTAAGTTAATGGCTGAATTAAGCGTATGTAACACGTCTGCATTGGTTGAATGCTGATTGTTCACCGCGAGCGCAAACATACTCAATACGGTTCCAGTCCAAAGCGCAGCAAATGCAACGTGAGCAAAAAGTAACCAGTTTTTTTGCTTGACATTGAGTTTTGGCATTTTCGTCTCCCTTAATAATGCCAGTTGGATGAGACTGAACAGCCCTTAAGTTAGGTGGCTGAAGAGTCTTGGAGGTCATAATCTTGAATTATTATATAGTCAACACATTTATATTTAATACATTAAGTAATTAAAATTGAGATCTGTTGAGATTAGTAAAATATCGCTCAAGCTAAGTTAGCGGCAATGCGGTCTAAAACTTTTAATACAAGTTCTTGCTCTGTCTGAGAAATTCCTTTGAGCGCTTTATCAACGGTCTGCTCACCAATTTGGGGTAAGACCTCTTTCAATTTCTCGCCGTCAGGAGTCAGCCAGATTCTTACGGTTCGTCGGTCTTCTGGGTCACGCTCCCGATAGACTAATTTCCGGTCTTCCATGCGATCTACTACTCCAGTCAGGGTTGCTCCCAACTGTCCTAACTTCTCGGCAATTGCAGACGTAGAAAGCCCATCCTCTTCCCACAGGCAGCACAGGACAAGGTAATGAAATGGAGTCAAGCCATATGGCTCAAGCCGCTCCAAAAAGTCTCGATACATCAACTGGGATGCCAATTTCAGTTTGTGTCCCACGTTGTAAGGTGCTAAGGTATGTCGCCACTTCTTCAGAAATTCCAGCTTGGTTAATGGAGTAGACACGGAATCTCAATCCAGTTAGTTAAAGTATTGATACTCAATATATAAAACAATACTCAAAAGTGTGCTCCCGAACAACTAGCCATGTCTTGACCAATCACAATTTGGATTTTTTATTTTCAACTTCCCTGTGCAATCTACTCCAACCCTGCCCTAAGAGCTGCTTCAGGGGTGTAGTACAGTTTGCGTTCGCCAAACACCACACCAAAGGCGCTAATTAATCTGAACTGCCAGCAATGAGCTTCGGTGTAAAACACTATCAAGGTGCTATCCTCAATCCCGATAACTTGGTGAATAGTGGTTTCGTTCATGGCGATCACCTTACAGCTATCTTGAAAATGTAGCTGAATTGGAATTTCACAGTGTTGCACGAATTCGTTGAGCGCGTGCTGCAAGTGCCGTAATTCCTTCTCTCATGTTTTAGGGTTAATTCACGCAGAAGATCGTTGCTGTTAAGGGCGATTAAGGTGATCGCACCACGATTGATTAAAAGCGCACAATGATCGCGAGATAAACGGTAAAAATCAAAGCACGACATCAGGCTGTTTTACTGCTACAAGCTTACCTCTCTAGTTTAAGAAACTGCTTCTTCGTTCCTTCTCTCATTCACGTAGAGTCTGATAACCCTCAAAAATTCGCGTAAAACGGATGAAGTATTATCCGCTCGCCATACCACCGCCGTTTCAACTTGCGGCGTTGCTTCTTGGAGTGGTTTGTAGACAACACCAACTCGTTGCAGATTTTGCAGCGAAGCTGGAACCAAGGCAATCCCCATCTCTGCTGAGATTAAGCCAATGATCGTCTGCATCTGAATTGCCTCCTGCATGACCTTCGGGCTGAAGTTCGCTTGCTTGCAGAAACTGACAATTTGATCGTAGAGACCGGGTCCGAGATGGCGCGGAAACAGAATAAAAGATTCATGAGCGAGTGAACACACCGAGATTGTTGTTTCAGTCGCAAGCAGGTGGGTCTCAGGTAATGCCACGACTAGCGGTTCTTGCAAAATGTATTCTAATCCCAAACTAACGTCCTTAAGCGGCGGGTGACAAAAGCCGACTTCAATTCGATGGTTGTGCAATGCCTCTTCTTGTTGAGTTGTGGTCAATTCCTGTAACACGAGATTTACCTGTGGGAAGTGTTGGCGAAACTGGTACAGGAGGGCAGGCAGGACATCGTAGACAACAGAACTTGTAAATCCAATGATTAATGTTCCGGTTTCGCCTCTGCCCACCCGTTGAGTGTCGCAGACTGCCTGTTCTAGTTGAGCCAGAATCTGGTAAGCCGCCTGCAACAATACTTGTCCTGCCTCCGTTAACTGAACTTGTCGCTTGGTGCGACGGTGGAACAGTTCTACTCCTAATTCCGTTTCTAAGTGCTTAATCTGTTGGCTGAGAGGAGGTTGAGCGATGTGTAACCGTTCGGCGGCGCGATTGAAGTGAAGTTCTTCCGCAACCGCCACAAAGTAGCGAAGGTGACGTAGTTCCATCTGTTTGATATGTTTCTCGTCTTAAATCAATCAAAACATATATTGGACATACATAAAGCGGCTTTCTATACTTCACTTAAAAGCAATCATGTAGTATCCAACGAGAGCGATAAACACCATGCCCCAAAATCTTAGAAGCCAAACCATCACCCAAGGCGTACGGCGATCGCCCAATCGTGCAATGCTGCGTGCCACTGGGTTCGAGGATGCCGATTTTACCAAACCGATCGTGGGAGTCGCGAGTGCTCACAGCACGATTACGCCTTGCAATATGGGAATTGCACCACTGGCAATTGAAGCAGAAGCAGGCATACGGGCAGCGGGTGGAATGCCTCAACTGTTCGGGACGATCACGATTAGCGATGGAATTTCGATGGGTACCGAAGGAATGAAATATTCTTTGGTGTCGCGCGATGTGATTGCTGACTCGATCGAGACTGTATGTAATGCTCAAAGTATGGATGGCGTGTTAGCGATCGGGGGTTGTGACAAGAATATGCCTGGTGCGATGATCGCAATGGCACGAATAAATATTCCCGCGATTTTTGTGTATGGCGGAACGATCAAGCCGGGACATCTTAATGGTCAAGATTTAACTTTAGTCAGTTCTTTCGAGGCAGTCGGACAATACAGTGCGGGCAGAATTGATGAAGCCATGCTGTATGAGGTAGAGCGCAATGCCTGTCCGGGGGCGGGTTCTTGTGGCGGGATGTATACGGCGAATACGATGTCCTCAGCATTTGAGGCGATGGGCATGAGCTTAATGTATTCCTCTACGATGTCGGCGCTCGCTCCAGGAAAAGCGGAGAGCACAGCACTCGCTGGGAAGGTTTTAGTAGAAGCGATCCACAAGCAGATTTTGCCGCGTGACATTATCACACGCAAATCGATCGAGAACGCAGTTTCAGTGATTATGGCGGTCGGTGGTTCCACGAATGCCGTTCTACACTTTCTTGCAATTACGCATTCTGCTGGAGTACCGTGGACGCTCAATGATTTTGATGTGATTCGTGAACGGGTTCCGGTGCTGTGTGATCTCAAACCATCGGGACGCTATGTGGCAACGGATCTCCACGCCGCAGGTGGAATTCCGCAGGTGATGAAAATGCTGATAGCACATGATCTATTTAAAGGAGATTCCTTAACGAGTACGGGAGACTAGAACGAACGGAAGAG
>JAUJND010000116.1 GCA_030446505.1 Chroococcidiopsidaceae cyanobacterium YX2bin18
CGAGATTTGAAGAGAAGAGAGTTGTGCGTTTTTTAGATATTTTTGAGTTTTGTGTGTGTGTTGTTTTTGTTTTTTGTTTTTATTTTTCGTGTCTTTTTCTGATCTTCTTTCTTTTTATCATCTTTTCTACATAAGATAAAATACATTTTTATATTTTCCGACCTAGTATGGGGAAAAGAGTCAGCCAACAAATTTCCCCTGTTAAATTTAACTACACTACAAATTTGCTGATTAACTTTCCAAACTGTCCAATACTGGTTAAAATAACGCTATTTTAGCCTTGGCTCCATCATCTGAAACGGCTATGAATTATATATTCCTCGCTTGGCTTTTTTGATGAAATGAGAATTAATATCTGTCCCTAACATTAGGATGTCCTACTTATTCCACTCAGGAATTACCTTTTTAATAAGATAGGACTCTTCACCTGTAGAGTCTCCTGCGCTCCAAATACGCAGCGATCGCTTCGCCTCATATTTTTTAGAATTGACTAAATCCGGTAAGATGCAATTCTTTAATAAAGAAATCTAACCGTGATCGCGAAAAGAAAGTCTCACCTGTTGTCAATTCCTGCCATTCACGTTCGCGTCTATTCCTCGAAGGTAAAGTTTGCTTAAGAGAATTGCTCTAAACGTTTGAGGACTTTAATAGTTAATAATACTGCTCTGGGGCAGATAATTTGAGTGCCTTTATCCGTGTGTGAAGCTTTTTACATAGCTGTAAAGCGTCTATGTTTGTCTGCTCCGCTCTATTTACCAAAATTCAGTGCTCCCATGACAAAAGGGTAAGACAGATACTCCGTTCCAGTTTCCCTATAAGATAGCCTGCCGCAGTAAGAGCAATTCTCCCAATAAAGCTATTAAATTCTTCTGCTCCTACTTCCCGTACCTACTCCTACTTATTCTCTTTAGACAATTAGAGGCTTTAAGTGAATGGATAGATGTGTGCAGTTGCATCCTATTAATAAAAGAACTCGCCCTCCCAGAATTATTAATATAGTCAGCCTTGAAGGTTTCGAGCCAAAAAACTATCCACAGGCACTTTTTTAAGCAAAATAAATACCGCAATCACACTTAAGTAACCCCTAACCCTGTCCTATAAATTCAGTATTGACACGGATACTTTGTTAATTAACTCAATGCCATTATAAATGCAACATTCACTGATGAGTTTTGTTTGATTTTTAAGTAGCAATGCTGTTCGCTCCATTTATAACTTAGATCGTTCTAATTTTTAGTAGTATGACTTCATTTAGTGAACCAGAGTTATTTCTGCTCAAACATTTCCTGAATTTTTTACACGCGGACTCAAAATCCACTCACTTAGAAAATAGAGTAATTAAAAGATACATAGTTAATTTATTTGATACTAAAAATGTACACACATTTAGGGAGAAAAAATTGGCATTATGATTGCCGAACCTGTCACCAATACTAATTTCACTAGTAAACTTAGTGCTCTAAAGCAAGAGCGATTTAGTGGGCAACTGTTCCTTAAAGATTCACTAGGGCAGGAGTGGACTTTCTACTTATTTTTAGGTCGAGTTTTGTATGCCACTGGCGGCGCTCATCAAGTAAGAAGATGGCGAAGAAATTTGCTTGTCCACTGCCCTCAAATCGAGATGCAGCAGCTAAAACTATCTACTGCCACATCTAACATTTCTTGGGAATATCAGTTGCTGTATACAGGGGTAGAGCAGCATCAAATCACTAGAGAGCAAGTAGGGAAAATAATTAGTGCGATTGTTGCTGAAGTGTCATTTGACATTAATCAAGCAAGGGAGGTAACTTCTCAGGTAAAGCCAGAAAATTTATCAATTCCCCAACTGGTACTACTTGACCCTGAACAACTGATAACAGAAGTTCAACAGGTTTGGCAAAACTGGCAAAAAGCTCAAATTACACCTCTGCTTCCTAATCAAGCACCAGTTATTAAACAGCCGGAGGAACTGCAGAAACAAGTATCACCTGCGGTTTATCAAAATCTGATAAAGCTGCTAGATGGACAGCGTACCCTACGGGAACTAGCTGTGGGAATGAAGCGAGATGTTGTAGAAGTCATTCTCTCATTAATGCCTTACATTCGCTCAGGGGTGGTGGAGTTAAGTGTAATTGCCGATTTAGCACCACCGATTACTCCTCCATCTCCAGTAACACCGCTACCTGCTCCTTCTAAAGGGCCACTGATTGCTTGTGTGGATGACAGCCCTATGGTTTGTCAAAGTATGGAGAAGATTTTAGTAGCAGGGGGTTATCAGTTCTTGGCAGTGCAAGACTCACTAAGAGCGATCACAACTTTATTAACTCGCAAGCCAGCTTTGGTCTTTTTAGATCTAGTTATGCCGAATACCAATGGCTATGAGATTTGTGGTCAGTTACGTAAAGTTTCTACTTTTCGTGACACTCCAATCATTATCCTAACGGGAAACGACGGCATTATTGACCGAGTCCGAGCCAAAATGGTCGGTGCAACAGATTTCCTTAGTAAACCAGTGAATGCAGGGACAGTGCTGGAAGTAGCACGCCAGCACCTAAACAGTTCACTAGTGGAATAACCAAAATAGTTTCTTGATTGGAACTATTTCCCTTACATCCGCAAAGCAGTGAAGCTGCGCTGCTTAACAAGAGCAATCCGATTTAGTCCCTATTACTTTTAAAAGGTTAACACCATGAGTACAGTTTTAGTCGTTGACGATTCCGCAACCGAAATGGAAATTATTAGTAGCTGCCTACGTAAAGGTGGCTTGACTGTGATAACTGCCAATGATGGTACTGATGCGATGACCAAAATTAGCAACCAAAAGCCAGATGTAATTATTTTGGACGTTGTGCTGCCTGGTCGTAGCGGATTTGAACTGTGTCGCGATCTTAAAGCTGAAGCAGGAACGAGCGCAATTCCAGTCGTGATGTGCTCAACCAAAGGAAGTGACATGGATAAATTCTGGGGCAAGAAGCAGGGTGCAGATGCCTACATCGCCAAACCAGTTGATCAAGAAGAACTGGTGCGGACTGTTAAGCAATTAATTAAAAGTTAAGGCACAAAAGAATGCAGCCTCGCCAGGAGATAAGCAATGCTATCTGAGTTTTTATTAAAGGGTGCTACATCCGGTATTCAAACTACTGGACAAACCGGAGTGGGACAGCAGTTTTTGCGGTTTCACTTGGTGCCTGATACCACGGCTATGTTGCCAGTAAATCAGATGACGGAGGTACTTACTATTCCCATAGCCCAAATTGTACCGATTCCGCAAATGCCTGCTTGGGTGATGGGTGTTTATAACTGGCGGGGCGAGATTCTGTGGATGGCAGATCTAGGGCATTTAGTTGGACTTACCCCTTTGTACGAACAGGAAAGTAGCAGATCAAGCTATACGGCAATTGTTGTTCGTGCTACAGGCAGACAGCAAGCAGGTAGTCAAAGTACTGGCAGCAAAGTGCTGGGGCTTCTAGTCAACCGAGTGGAAGACATGGAATCGTGTAATCCAGATTTGATTCAATCACCTCCAGAGGCTGCTGTCCCTCCTAAGCTTGTGCCATTTTTGCGCGGGTACTGGCTGAAACCTAACGGCGAAATCATCGTGGTTCTAGATGGTAACTCCATCATTGCTGGAATGCCTCAGACAGAGGTTGCTTAAATACTCAGCATTTATGCAGAAATAGATCCTCTATATCCCCTTTTTTAATGGGGATATAGGGAATCTACCAGATAATTTCTAATACTGTAATCCGCTTTCAACATATTTTTAATCAGGTTTCACCTATGGTTCCTCCTGAACCCAACAAAGCTACCTCTGATAGTGACTCTAATATTCACTCCAACCAAGCCACATCAACAATAATTCAGGATTTTCCGCTTCAGCCGTCTAATCAACAAGCAGATGTAGAGAATAAGCCACAGTTTACTCAAGATGCAGAAAACTTAGTCAAGGGTGGACAGCAAAAAGCCCTGCATCAAACACCTCCCCGTCGTCGCTCGCAAGGATTAAGTTTGAGGGCTAAAGCAACAGCTTTGGCGATCGCCCTTGGCACGCTTCCAGTGCTAGCGATCGGGACGTTCAATTATTTCTTATCTAGCAAAGATATTACAGAAGAGGCAATAGAAGCACAAGAATCGCTTTCTGTCTCCTTTGGAGATCAACTTGGTCGCGTCATGTTTGAGCGCTATGGAGACATTCAGGCGATCGCTAATCTTTCTTTCCTGAGAGATCCCAAACTGGCAGCGACAACTACTCCCCAGCAAAAGCAAGCTGCGTTAAATCGCTATGCAGAGATTTATAGAGTTTATAGCAGCATTGCTGCGTTCGATCTAAATGGTGATTTCATTGCGAAATCAGATGGGGCATCTCTTGGCAACCATCGAGATCGCAGTTATTTTCAGCAAGTAGTTCAAACTCGTAAGCCTGTCATTAGTGAGCCAACAGCATCAAAAACAACAGGGGAAATTTCCATCTACTTCGCTGCGCCTATTTTTGATTCAACTACAGGTAAAATGACTGGCGTGGTTCGATCACGTATGCCTGCGAAATTTTTAGATGAAATTCTGCACACAGAAGGAAGCACTGTAGTTAAGGGTACGGGAAGAACCGCAGGAGAATACCATCTAATCGATGTAGACGGGAAGTTCTTTGCAGCAAAGGAAAAAGAGCAGGTCGGTCGAGATGCTCGTGCAGATTTTGCTGGTTTTGCCCAGATGCAAGCAACTAAAAAGGTAACGAGTGCAGTAACCATTAACAAAATTAATGGGGCTGAGCAACTAATATCCTACGCTCCTGTTTTACAACTCCAGGGAATGCCAGAACTGAACTGGAGCGTTCTACTCGCCGAAGATACTGGAACTATATTTGCGGCGCAACGCAGACTGCTGTTAACCCTGCTGTTTGGAACTGGTTTGACGGCATTGCTGGTAAGTGCGATCGCTGCCTACCTTGCACACCGAGCCACACGTCCAATTCTGGCTGCTACCGACGCAGTCGAGAAATTGGGTAAAGGGCAACTTGATACCCGCATTGCAGTTACAGGGAAAGATGAACTAGCCACATTGGGTTCTAACATCAACCAGATGGCTAGACAGATTCAGACTCTGTTGGTGGAGCAAGAGTCAGGGACTCGTCAGCAAGAAAAAGCTACTCGTCAGCAATTGGCTGCCCAAGAACAAGTCGCACACCAACAAGCTGAAAATGCTGAACAGCAAAGATTAGCTAAAGAACAACTCCAGCAACGAGCGCTGGAACTGCTGATGGAAGTAGCTCCCCTTAATAAAGGTGACCTTACTATCCACGCCAATGTCACTGAAGACGAAATCGGCACGATTGCTGACTCCTACAATTCAACTATTAGTAGCTTGCGGAAAATTGTTACTCAGGTGCAAACAGCAGCCACCCAAATGGCAACAAGCACCAGCAGCAGTGAAGCCTCTGTGCAAGAGCTATCAGTAGAAGCTTTACGGCAAACACAAGAAATTTCCGCTGCTCTGAATCAACTTCAGGAAATGTCCAACTCAATTCGCGCGGTTGGCGCTAGCGCGGAACAAGCGGAAGCGGCAGTGCAACTGTCTACACAGACAGTAGAAGCGGGTGATGCGGCAATGAACCGGACTGTTGCAGGAATTGGCGCAATTCGGGACACGGTTGCTGAAACATCGCTCAAGGTAAAGCAATTAGGTGAATCTTCGCAGAAGATTTCCAAAGTGGTGAAGCTGATTAGTTCTTTTGCTGACCAAACCAACTTGCTAGCGCTCAATGCTGCAATTGAAGCTGCTCGTGCTGGAGAACAAGGTCTCGGCTTTGCGGTGGTTGCAGATGAAGTACAAGCTCTAGCGCTGCAATCTGCGGAAGCGACTGCAGAAATTGAAAGTCTGGTGATGGAGATTCAGACTGAAACCACTGAAGTAGTTGCAGCTATGGCAGCTGGTACAGCACAGGTGGCAGAAGGTACGAGACTCGTAGATGAAACTCGCCAAAGTTTGAACCAGATTACTGCTGTTAGTAACCAAATTAGTGCCTTAGTTCAGGCGATCGCCTCCGCAACTGTTACCCAATCCCAAGCTTCTGAATCCGTGACTCATACGATAACTGATGTGGCAGCGATCGCTAATCAAACTTCAACTGAAGCAAACCAGGTATCAGCTTCATTTAAAGAACTACTAGCGGTGGC
>JAUJND010000117.1 GCA_030446505.1 Chroococcidiopsidaceae cyanobacterium YX2bin18
ATTATGTGCCAGGGTGATGATCGCTCGCACAATCTCTAAATTCTTGCCAGTAACGTCCATCTTGCTGATAAAGGAGCGGTCGATTTTCAATACATTAACTGGAAAGCGGTGCAGATAATTTAAGGATGAATAACCCGTACCAAAATCATCCATATGTAACTCAACACCTAAATTTCTCAGTTGAAAGAGCATTGCTGTTGCAGATTCAGTGTTTTCCATGATGACGCTTTCGGTAATCTCTAAGTTCAAACTCTCTGCATCCAGACCAGTTTCCCGTAAAATCTGGCTGATTTGCTCGATTAAGTCAGGTTGTAAAAACTGTTTGCTAGAGAGATTAACGCTAATTGTTAATGAGTTTTCCGGAAATTGTAACTGCCATGTCCGCATTTGACGGCACGCTTCTCGAAGCACCCAATAGCCAATAGGAATAATTGCTCCGGTTTCCTCTGCTACTGAGATGAACTCTTGTGGTAAAACAAGGCCCCAATGTGGATGCTGCCAGCGAACAAGTGCTTCAAAACCAGTAATTGTGCCAGTTTTCAGCAATACAATAGGCTGATAGTGAATCCGCAACTCCTGACGCTCAACAGCCCACCGGAGGCTATTCTCTAACTGCAAGAGCGTTACTACATGGTCGTGCATAGCCGTGTTAAACACTTCATAGCGTGCCTTACCACGTGCTTTAGCGCGATACATTGCTGTGTCTGCGTCGCGGAGGAGGTCTTCTGGCTGGTTGTAATCTGTTGTATTTAGAGCAATGCCTACACTTGTGCTGGTAAACACCTCTTGCCCATTTAGATTAAAAGGCAATTTCAACTTCTCTTGAATTCGCTTTACTACCTGTATTGCCTCATTCACATCTTTAATACTTTTGAGCAGGATTGCAAATTCGTCTCCCCCTAACCGAGCAACTGTATCCTCAGAGCGGAGGCAACTCTCCAGACATCTGGCAATTGCTACAAGTAGTTGGTCTCCGACCATGTGTCCAAGACTGTCGTTGACAACCTTGAAGCGATCTAGGTCGAGGAAGAGGACAGCAAACAAGTAGTCTTCATGCCGTTTTGTGAGCTTAAGGGCATACGCTAATCGCTCTATGAACAAAGCCCGATTTGGCAAATTCGTCAACTGATCGTGAAAGGCATTGTGGCGCAGCATATCTTCTGACTGCTTGCGTTGGGCAATAGAATGTTCCAGAACCTTGAGATTACACCGTAACTCTAGTTGAGTCACTACTTGAAGGGCTAGAATGCGTAGAGCTTCTTGCTGTTCACTACTCAAATCTCGCGGAACATAGTCAAGCACACATAAAGTACCTATTGCCAAGCCATCGGGGTTAATTAGAGGTGTACCAGCATAAAACCGGATTTGTTCGGAGATGACAAAGGGGTTGTCTACAAATCGCTCATCGGTTAAGGTATCTCCAACAATCAGTAATTCAGTTTGCAGGATAACATAAGCACAAAAAGTATTATTGCGAGGTTCTTCAGTTGAAATAAACCCCACTTTTGATTTGAACCATTGCCGCTTGTCATCAGTCAGACCAATTGCAGCAATTGGAGTTTGGCAGATGTAAGCAGCTAAACGAGTCAGATCGTCAAATAAATCTTCGGGAGTAGTATCAAGGACTTGATACTTAAAAAGAGCTTCAGCCCGCTTGGATTCAATTTCAGGAAAATCCACTGGTGAGATTAAGTTAGAACCACTTCTCAAAATCTAGCCAACTCAGCGTGTGTAGTGTATATCCACGTATCAATAACTCCCATTATAAAGGAACATTACTCATTTTGTTTTGCGAAAACAACCGTAATGATCCTAAAATTTTTAGATGTATTTGATACAAGTAAATACTGTGATCCGACAATATTTTACTTGAGTACAACACTAAATCTTTTGTTTTGTTCAAAAACTAACTGATTTGAATATTGTGATGATTTATGATTCCTTTAAGTAAATGTTCATGATCGTCCTGCTGTCCGCCTGTTGTTAAAATTATTTTATCTTCTATGTCTTTCATCATTTTAGTTAAGTATTTTGCAGCCACACCAAAATGAAGTGAACGGATATTTTTAACTTGTCGTATACAGTTGTTGTACGATGCAACAACACTTTTATAATTACTATTAGCATCTACAGAAAAGTTTTTATCACCAATTCTATGTTCAGTTAGAAATGTTCTAATTTTTGGACCATTTTCAATAGAGTTTATAATTTTTACTTGATTAGAAGGCATATATAGCCTAGAGTTTACCTGATTAATATATGCTTCGTGCCGAATATCTAAAAAAGCATCTACACATTGAAGTATTGGGTACTGAAAACCACTTGGACCAAAGAAAAATTGCCCTTGATTTTTGTAAGCTTCTACTCCTTCATAAATTACACCATTAGGAAATATGTTTTTATTGTTCCAACCTACAGAAAACCATCTTACTGTATTAAACCAATCTTCTTTATTTATAGTTGAAAACACCTGGGCAAGAGTTTTTCTTACTTCTTCTAAAGATTCTACAATAACATCTAGATGAGTTTTTAATTCTCCTAATATCAAATCACTTATAAAACTTATACCTCCTAATATTTTTTGGATTTTGACCATAGCTTCTATAGCAGTAGCGCCTTTCAGTGTCATCACTAAAAAAGTCAAATAAAAATACTTCTCTGCATCATTCTCAACAAACCCATTAAGAATATCAAGGTTGTGTATGTTGATCTCTCCACTTGAGGTATTTTGCTGCCAATTATAGTCAAATAAATCAGAGTTTGTTAATACTGGAGGACGAGCAAACATTTCAGATAGTTGGAATAAAGGCACTGAAATCTGCTTAGGAATAAATTGCTCAGGTGTATCCGATATCCCTGAAACATAAGGAAGCCATACCCAAGTATGTGCAAAAATACCTAATAAAAGGATTGCTCGACGCCTTTCGTTTTCTGCCGTAAGGTTATTTACTTCATACTTGGGCATATCTTCTAACAATCGTCTTGCATAAAAATAGTTGCTTTCTTTATTGGGAGCATTTTTATCAAGAATTTGTGAAATTAATTTAGGTAAAGTCTCAGCAATGTTTTCCCAATGTATGTATTGATCTGGCAATCGCTTGAGGGGGTCTTTTTCATTAAGGAAGCCTCGCTTAGTCAAAAGCACTTCATCAAGACCCTCATAACTATGACTAACAAAAATCATTACTGCTACCTCTAAATCTACAGTTTATATCTATAATGGAATTCAGAGCAGTACAAGTTATTTTGCTGGTTTTATGCTAGTATTTGTTGGTGTTTATTAGGTAAATTAATACAATAGATAAGAATAATTGCAAGCTTTTAATGAAGATAATTGTGCGCTAGAAAACGACAAAAAATTCATAAGCTATGAGCGTAAAAAATTAGATCAAAAATGAATTACTTAACAACGGACGCTTGAAATAAAACACATAGATTAAGATTGCAGAAGCAGAATAGCGCTATCTCTGCTATTATTACAAGTGCAATTTGACTGAGACTTTGACCCAACTTCCGAGTTAATGCAAAATTATTTAAGTGAATATACGCTTGGCACAACTCGTATAGGAGACTGGTTCTAGAATATGGCAGAGAAAACTTTGCTGTAAGTGATTAAAATCACATCTAAAGTAACAAAAAATTACACTGGGATAGGCTCGGCAATCCAGTTATCGGTTTTACAAATACCAGATGGAACCAGGCTGTAGGGCATTTAATTTACCTGCTTAGGTTATCTGGAGTCGTTCCCCTTGAATCGAGCGAGTTTTTAAAAACTCGCACTAGCTGATAGGCATCGGCTTTGGCTAAATTCTGGTATTGAGAAGGCTGTAGTCCAAATCTTTTTAGCTTTCTTGGCTGCGTCAGGATAAGCATAGAGTCTGGGGACGTTGGGTGATTAATCCAGTTTTGAATATGTGCTACACCATCGTTGGTAGTTTTGATGTAAGTTACAGGTCGATGGGAGTAAAACACTACACTAGGCTTTTCAAAACCAACCATGATTAAATCTTCGCCTGGTTGATCTGCTTTAGCCGCGATCGCTGCTAATTCTCTCAAAGGTAACTGACGCGCTTGATCTACCAGAAAATAAGCAGGTGTAAGCACAAAAATCAAAAAGGCTACAAACCCCAGCAAATTAACACTCCAAAGCCAACGCGACTTGCGGCATAAAAGTAAACCTACTCCTATAAATGCGGTAATCGTCCAAATAATACCTCCTACTACTGGTAAACCAGAGCGTTGAATTAGCTTGTGCAGATCAGGTATAGCAGGATCAGAACCTATCAAATAAGTAAGGCAGAAAAGCGCTCCAGCCACTACCAGTAAAAAACCTACATTTAACCACCCACTCAGTGAAAAAAGTTTTGACTTAACTGCATTTTTTGAGTTTTTGAAATTAGAAGTAAGCAACAGCGCCACTAAGATAGCCGCTGCTGGCATTAAAGGCAGTACGTAACTAGGCAGTTTGGTGACGGCAAGGGTGAAAAAGCCGAAAATAATCAGAAACCAAAATAGGGCAAATAAGCCTAAATGGGTAGAACGGGGTGCAGAACGCCAGTGCGATCGCTGCCAAAATTGCAGACGAATAATCGCTAGTGGTAAGTAAATCGACCAGGGAGCAAAACCGACCAGCACTACTAAAAAGTAAAAATACCAAGGAGCCGAGTGACCATTGACAACTTCCGTGAAGCGTTCCAGGTTGTGATAGCCAAAGAAAGAATCAATATAAGCTTTACCATTTCGCCAGATTACTAGGATATACCAGGGTAGAGCGATCGCCATAATCAGTAGACTGCCCAAAAAGAGGCGCATCTCTCGCAAAACTTCTTGCACCTTACCTATGTAAAGCAGAAACGAGGCAATAATCAGTGCTGGTAAGACAATTCCCACTGGTCCTTTTGCCAAAATAGCTCCGGCAATCAACACATAGAAAGCAAGATACCAACGTGCTTGTACCGCTGGTTTTGCTGGTTGAGCATAGCCTAGAAAAAAGGACAACAGTGCTGAACCCATACATCCAGTTAGCAGCATATCTGAGACACCACTTCTTGCCCAGACAATTGTTTCTAGATTCAGTGCCATTAAAGCAGAACCTAATCCAGCGCACAGCCAGTAGCGGCGCTTAAGGTAACTTGGTTGTAATTGTTCGCTCAATGGACTTGGAACCCCAAAATACCACAGGGTATAAAAGCCCAAACTAACCAGTCCCATCGCTGCTATTGCTGAAGGCAGACGCACCGCCCATTCATTTACTCCAAGAGTTTGGTAGGCGATCGCCATTAACCAGTAAATCAAAGGCGGCTTATCGAAACGAGTTTCACCATTAAAAAATGGGGTGATCCAATCGCCTGTTAGTGTCATTTGGCGGGCAGCTTCAGCAAATAGTGGTTCTGTCTCATCAATCAATCCAGTGCTGCCCAAATTCCAGAAAAAAGCTAACCAGCCAATCAAGATCAACCACAAAATTGACATCCAAGCAAGGGCTGGACGCTCTTTTTTATGCCACCAATAGCTACCGCGATTAAAACTCAGTTTCATGCACCTAATAACACTCAGTAAGCGTTCCTGAGCAATCGTTCTAGACCTTAATTTAGCTGTAAATTGACATCTCATTCATATAAATTAATGACTCTGACGCAAACCATCAGTTCCTCGCCCTAGTCTTCCTGCTTAGTCAAGGCTTTAAAATCAGCTGCCATTCAGATTTACTATTCCGAACAGGTAAAGTTGTCTCACCCACAACATAAGGTCCCCAGTAGCGGCGTGAGCCATCTTGAGCAAACGCAACGAGAATGTCTCCCTTTTTTAGCTTTAAGTCGCCATCAGGCAAAGAAAGAATTAACCCTTGGCGACTGCCTTCCCCTGGAGCAAAATCCCAATGGGCTGGTTTGAGATAGTTAGGCTGTTCATCTGCTGCATTTTGTGCTAACAGTGCTACTCGCACAGGCTGGGTAGTTTGATTACTTAGCCGCAAAGCCCCAGCCACTGTCACGCTAGCTGTAAGGTTACCGGGTGGAGTGTTCTGTACCTGCT
>JAUJND010000118.1 GCA_030446505.1 Chroococcidiopsidaceae cyanobacterium YX2bin18
GATGCTCGTGACCTTGATTGAGTCCCCCTTTAAGGAACTGCACCACTAATACTGGGGTACCCTGACCAGCAATTCGTAATGCTTGAGCCATGACACTAGTAAAAAAGCTGCGGTGGGAGCAGGTGAATACTTGCACCAATCCTTCAATCGGGTAGGGGAGGCTACAAGGAGAATCCAAGGCTGGGGTTTCTAGCTGGGCAACCATAGGCTGACATTTAACCAATAATGAAGGAAGTAGCTGCTACAAAGTAAGATTAGGTGATATGTAGCGTAGTTTTTAAGTTTGTCTTTTAATCAAACACTAGATATACAGATACGTCAATATCTGAGAAATAGTGAAGCGTGATCGCTCCTCACTAACTGCTGTATTCTAAATGAGGTTTCACAAGGCAAATGCAATGTCCTGGCAGCGTCCAGATGGTCGACAACCGAATCAACTACGTCCCATCAGGTTTGAACCTGGCTTCACCCGCTTTGCAGCTAGTTCGGTTCTAGCTAAGTGTGGCGATACTCAGGTACTTTGTTCTGTAACAGTTCAACCTGGAGTTCCGAAATTTTTAACAGGAAGCGGTAAAGGCTGGTTAACAGCGGAATACCGAATGTTACCCACAGCTACGCCTCAGCGTCAAGAACGAGAATTGATGAAACTGTCTGGACGTACCCAGGAAATTCAACGATTGATTGGCCGCAGCTTACGCGCAGCGATTGATTTAGAAGCACTGGGAGAGCTTACGGTGACAGTTGATGCGGATGTGTTGCAGGCAGATGCTGGGACACGGACAATAGCGATTACAGGTGGGTTTGTAGCACTGGCTGAGGTGATGGCAAAGCTAGTGGGACAAGGAGTGTTAGAGCGATCGCCTATTCGCAACCAAATAGCAGCTGTTTCGGTGGGACTATTACAGGGAGAGCCGTTTTTGGATCTCAACTACGTTGAGGACGTTGCAGCTGAAGTAGATTTAAATGTGGTGATGAACGACCAGTTGGGGATTATTGAAGTTCAGGGAACAGCTGAATCAGGCAGCTTTAGCCGTGTCCAACTAAATCAAATCTTGGATGTGGCAGAAAAAGGCATTCAAGAGTTGCTAGCTGCTCAGCGTCAGGCTTTGCGTGAATAAAGGAATGTGGCAAAACATGAAGAATCATTGCAGGTTTATGGAAGTGCAATTACTATCCTTTTAGTCTGTAAGTCTTTTAGGGCAAGGATTACAGACCTTTTTATCTACCTATAAGCACGGCAAGCTCTGGCGATCGCATCTGCTTAGATGTTTGAGACAATCAACAGACAATTGAAATTTTGAAATTATTGTCCGACATCAGAAATTAAGCGTTAGTAATCATTACAAGGAAGAAATCTATGAAATTGGCTTACTGGATGTATGCAGGTCCCGCCCATATTGGCACTCTACGTGTCTCTAGTTCCTTCAAGAATGTCCACGCGATTATGCACGCGCCGATTGGCGATGATTACTTCAACGTCATGCGTTCCATGCTAGAGCGCGATCGCAATTTCACTCCGGTTACTATTAGTTCTGTTGATCGTAATGTTTTGGCGCGTGGTTCCCAAGAAAAAGTTGTGGACAACATCACCCGCAAGGATGTTGAGGAACGCCCTGACTTAATTGTGTTAACCCCAACTTGCACATCTAGTATTCTTCAAGAAGATTTGGAAAACTTCGTTGAGCGGGCATCAATAGAAGCAAAGTCAGATGTCATGCTGGCAGATGTCAACCACTACCGAGTTAATGAACTGCAAGCTGCTGATATTACCCTGCGGCAAATTGTTCAGTTTTATATTGAGAAAGCGCGTAAAAAGGGCAATTTGCCAGAAGGTAAGACAGAAAAGCCCTCGGTAAATATCATCGGTATTTCTTCCCTTGGCTTCCACAATCACCACGACTGTACAGAGTTGAAAAAGTTGATGGCTGATTTAGGAATTGAGGTGAATGCAGTAATTCCAGAAGGTGCATCGGTTCTTGAGTTGAAGAATCTGCCCCGCGCTTGGTTTAACTTAGTTCCTTATCGGGAACTGGGCTTAATGACAGGAAGTTATTTGGAACAAGAATTCGGCATGCCTTATATAGATATCACGCCGATGGGTGTGGTGGAAACAGCCCGTTGTATCCGCAAGATTCAGCAGGTAATTAATGCTCAAGGCGCAGATGTTAATTACGAAGAGTTCATCAACGAGCAAACTCTGTATGTATCTCAGGCTGCTTGGTTCTCTCGCTCAATTGACTGTCAGAATTTGACGGGTAAGAAGGCTGTAGTGTTTGGTGACTCCACCCACGCAGCAGCAATGACTAAGGTTCTGGCGCGGGAAATGGGGATTCATGTTGTTTGGGCGGGTACTTACTGCAAGTATGATGCTGATTGGTTCCGCGAACAGGTGAGTGAATATTGTGATGAAGTTATTGTCACAGAAGATCACGGTCAAATTGGAGATGCGATCGCCAAAGTAGAACCTTCTGCTATTTTCGGTACGCAAATGGAACGCCACGTTGGTAAGCGACTAAATATTCCCTGTGGCGTAATTGCTGCACCAGTTCACATCCAGAACTTCCCCATCGGTTACAAGCCTTTTTTGGGTTACGAAGGCACGAACCAAGTTGCAGATTTGGTCTACAATTCCTTTACTTTGGGAATGGAAGATCACTTGTTAGAAATATTTGGTGGACATGATACCAAGGAAGTAATTACTAAGGGAATTTCTGCTGATTCTGACCTTGGTTGGAACAAAGCTCAAGCAGAACTAAATAAAGTTCCTGGCTTTGTGCGGGGTAAGGTGAAGCGGAATACCGAGAAATTTGCGCGATCATGGCTTCAGTGTAATCACTTTAGAAGTAATGTACGCTGCTAAAGAATCGGTCGGCGCGTAAATACCATGCCTGAGCTATGTGTTTAATTCTTTTAATATGTAACTACACCTGAAAACGGAGACTTAATTAATGCTTACTGAACTCCTTAGACGGCTATTTACTGTAGAAGAATACAACCGCATGGTTCAGGCTGATATTCTAACCGCAGCAGAGCGGGTAGAACTGCTGAATGGAGAAATTGTTGAAATGAGTCCAATTGGTACTCTTGCCATGCTGCGTGTGTAAATCGCTTAAATAAGCTGTTTCTTGTGCAGGTAGGGGGAAAATGCCTTAGTTAGTGTGCAAAACCCAATACGTCTAAATGATTACTCCGAACCTCAACCCGATTTAACATTATTGCAACCCCGCTCTGATTTTTATGCGACTGCTCAACCTCAGCCACAGGACGTTTTACTAATAGTAGAAGTAAAGGATACTTCTTCTGATTATGACAGACAGGTAAAAATTCCTCTTTATGCCAAGTCAGGTATTGTTGAAGTTTGGTTAGTAGATTTGGCAGGACAATATTTGGAAGTGTGTCGTCAGCCTTCAGCAAATGGCTACCAGCAAATTCAACAATTGCATCGCAATCAACAAATTTTTATCCAAGTGCCTGACTTAGAAATATCCATAGATAATATTTTAGGTTTAGATTAGTGAGAGCATTTGGTAGAGAAGTTTCAATGTAATCACTCTAGAACGCCTAGATATATTAGCAGTTACCTTTAAGCTAATTATCTGTTTAGAGCGCTCTTTTCTTAATAATTCAAAAGTTTTTTATGAATGACCAAAAAAATTACGCCAGTGGTTGCATAAAGTCTTTGACGTAATTCCAAAAGATTTGAACGAATATAAAATAGCACTGACTATACGGCAATTTCAGGTACTAGAATTCTTTGGAGATTCTATCCTGGGTTTTATAATATCTGAATATTTATTCATAACATATTCTCATTGTATAGATAAACCAGGATGGTTTAATGACGTTAGATCTGGATTGGTAGAAAACAAAAATTTAACTCGAATAGCTAACGAAATTGATCTTGCTTCTGTAGTTATCTCTAATACAAGCATTAGAGCACAAGTAACAGATAAAGTAGTCGCTGATATTTTAGAAGCTTTGACAGCAGCAATTTATCTAGATCAAGGACTTAAGAAATGCAAAGAAGTTATTGCGAAAGTGTTTGATTTAGAACATAGAATTCCACAAGTTGAAGAACAGATAAAAGAAGATATTATTTCTTTTTTAAAGCGCAATAATTCTATTTCTGCTCTCCAAGAATTTTTAGCAAAGAAAGGTGAATCTCCTCCTAGATATATTGAGATAGGACGAGTAGGAGAACCTCATGAACCTGTATTTACATTAAAAGCAACTTGTAACTTTAGATCAAAAACTTTAGTAGCAGATGGTACAGGAAAATCAAAACAAGAAGCAAAGAAAATTTCTGCCCAAAATTACTTGTTAACGTAATCGAATTATATAATCCTTTCTAGGATACGCTTTGATAGCTATACGTAGGAAGATTTACACCAATATAGTAATCTTTTTTATTGACTTTAGATTATGAGCAAGAAACAGGCAATCGCTCTCTGTAATCAATTATCAGACAATTTCATCTTGTGAGCAATTAGCATCTGAAAATCATTGCCACAGTGAGTATAGAGTTTATAGTTTTTCTTACCCATTAGCCTCAACGATAGGCAGCGCGAAGACTTTGAACGAGGAGAAACAAAGAAGCGATCGCCATTAATCCACCCCAAAACCAGTAAGGTAATAACAACTGCCTGCAATTTGACCGGAATCAGACAGTCCAAAAGATCCTGCTGTGCGAGTAAATAAATAGTCAACTTGGTGGAACGTACTTACACAAGCTTGCACACCCAAAAATTGGATCGTGAACCCCTGTACCCAGCGGCGTGTTCTCAATCCAATTCCGAGAATAAGTAAACCAAGCAACGGAATTGCAACTAATCCAAACAGCGATCGTGACCCAAATTACGGCTGAAACAAGTAATAGACTCCCCAAAATCAGCAAACTTAGTTGAGCCGTCTTAAAGCGCCGCGAAGCCAGAATTAAAGCAGCACCAGCCAGAAGGCGGTCCCATTGGTCCACTAGCTGCAACTAGAGCGCGACCAATTCCTCCTAAAAACAATCCACCACTATGAAAAGCAACACCGGAACCACTGGGAAAATCAGCAACCTCTCAAACCGTCCCCCAATAGCAGTGCCATTAAGCCATGTCCCATCTCGTGAAACCAAGTTGCCAAGATGGTAAAGGGATAAAAAGAATATAATCACCCCCAGGCACTTGCCACAAAACAATAGTGGCGATCGCCGCAGCAATGAGCCAGGCAAACCAGTATTTGTTCCAAAGCAGGCGGAGCTTGATTAAAGGAGGAATCAAATTTGGAAGAGCGATCAAGCTCATGAGTAGTTTTCCGCTTACTTAAACGATAGTAAAACCTTGATTTCAACTTTATTAATCCACAACACGCATTTTGAATGTAGCTTTAACTTGCCAGTAGGAAAAACTTACATCCCAAATTGTATGGTCTTTGTTTTTAGATTTCTTAACTACTATCTTAGCTAGTTGCTTTAAGGAGCGCTTCTTCAATGCTACTATTTTCACTTCCTGCAATCGAATAGCTCGACTCAAGACGAATCTGGATTTTTGCACCAGAGGTAGCAAGACGAATAGTTACTCCATCAACAACTGGCACTTGAGAAATGGGTTTGTCGTCCAAATAAGTTCCATTTGCACCTAAGCTAACAATCTCCCATCTGCCATCAATTCATTTTAAATCTACGTGATAGCGAGAGACTACAGCACTCTGCAAACTTGGTTATCCACCGTACGTCAAATTCGGATCACGGATTCGTCTTGCAAATGCCCAACTTTCGATTGGCATAGAGTGTGGATGCAGCAGACATAGTTTAATCACGTTAGAGTATTCAGTCTAATTTAGCAGCAGCTAGGATTGAAATATTAAAGTTACCAAATCGCCCTTGCCTAAGGCTACGCGATCGCCTGCTCTTAGTCGGTGTCGATTACCAGGCAAAAGCGGCAAATTGTTAATGTAGGTACCATTAGAACTTCCGACATCTTCAATATAGTAAGCACCGCCTTCGACTCTAATATCTGCATGAATCCGTGAGACAATCTCTGAATTTGGGAACCCTGAAACATCGACATCTGGTGGAATCCGGTCATTTGACTTCCCGATGTGAATTACAGGTAGATCTTGCGGCAAAGCAATGATTGCATTTGTTTGGACGTGCAAAAGCTTTGCTGTCTGCTGCTGTAGCTGAGTTTTAGAACTTTCACTTGGAGGTGCAGGTGTAGAAATAACTTGCTCAGAAGTTACTAGTTCAGGTGTAGCGGGTGTTGACGGTGGGGCGCTGGCTTCTGCAACTGTTTCGAGGGCGACGGGTGGAGTTGGCGGCGGAACGCTGGCTTTCTCAGAAGTTAGTGATTGGCTGGGAACTGATATAGCCGTTGGTGGTACCGACATCGGCTCATCTGGGTTGGCACTGGAGTTGCTTCTAGGGACTGGAGTGGTAGCAACCAATGGTTCTGGTTGCACTAGTGGCTCAGGAGACATTAAATCCGGCAAATCAGATTTGTTACTAGGACGTAGATTGGAGCCACACTGACCACAAAATGTGGCATCTGTCTGTACGGATGCGCCACAGGTAGGACAACTGGTTGTGCTAGGTAAGGGTGTATAGCAAGCCTCACACGCTTGAGCGCCGTCTGGGTTGGAGTGATTGCAGTTAGGGCAGACAATCATGAATTTTATTCCAGTAAGATGGTCGTAGACACTGCACAATAGCGGTAATCAGGGTTGAGATTTTTAGAACTAATTACTTAGTTTCAAGTCTTGACCTGCTGAGTGATCCAGAAGCCACCAAAGTTCTCCTTCTGGTTGAATTAACCGAGCAGGATAGCTAAAATCATCAGCAATTGGTGCGAATATCTGAGCTAAAGCTGGTCGTTTATTATCCCCAGCAACGATAAACATGACACAACGCGCCTGATTGATCAATGGGGCTGTAAAAGTGATCCGAGGCTGACCATCTTTATTCCCAACAGTAATCAGGTAATCGCGCACTTTCAAAGCTTCTGTATGCGGAAACAAAGATGCAGTATGTCCGTCATCCCCCATTCCTAGTAAAATCACATCCATTACTGGGAGTTCGCCTGGGGTAGTCTGAAAAAACTGTGTTAGATGTTCTTCATACTCACGGGCAGCATTCGCTGGATCTGGCTTTTCAGTTGGCACTGGATGGATGTTAGCAGCTGGAATATCAACTCGATCTAGCCAAGCACGACGAGCCATTAGCTGATTACTATCCGCGTGATCCGGTGCGACGTAGCGTTCGTCGCCCCAAAAGATGTGAATTTTATCCCAAGGCAGTTGTTGAGCGGCGATCGCTTCGTATAGTGGTTTTGGTGTACTACCGCCAGATAAGGCAATTGTGCATCGCCCTCGTTCGCGAATAGCTGCTTGAATTTTATTTGTAGTCAGTTCTAGCGATCGCCTGATCAGCGCTGCCTGATCTGGTAAAACTTCAACTCTGTTCATGGCTCAATAATTAATCCAATTTCCAGCAATAATATACCGTAGCTATCTAAGCATCCTGTAGTTGGCAATAAGCGCATAAGTTACTTTTGGATTAATTAAAAAACCTGCATCCTTTTAGCTGAGTTAGCTTTTGGCTCACAATACCAATAAGTGAGTAAAGTATTCTCCCAACCAGACGCACTTATCTAGGTTCCATACTTGATCAATTGTCATAAGTAGATTGTAAGAATTTGAATTTTTAATTTAAGAACAATACTCAATATTTAATATCTAAACACCTATCAAAAGTAAAGTTTTTATAAGTGCCGAAAAAATGATAAAAGAACGCTTGATCATTTTCACCCGCTATCCAGAGCCAGGGTTAGCAAAAACGCGACTGATCCCAGCTTTGGGAGCAAAAGGAGCGGCGGTGCTTCAGCAACAGATGACAGAATATACCTTAAGCCAGGTAAGCAAACTTAAAAACAATTGCCAATCAGTAGAAGTTCGGTTTACAGGTGGCAACTTGACTCTAATGCAACATTGGCTGGGTTCTAATATTATTTACCAACCTCAAGGTGAAGGAGATCTTGGTTCTCGGATGGCGCGATCGCTTGCTGTTGCTTTTCAAGACGGGATAGAGCGTGTAGTAATCATTGGTACCGATTGCCCAGGATTGAATGCCCATTTTATAACTGAAGCGTTTGAGCAACTGCACTCTCACGACTTAGTTCTTGGACCTGCACTCGACGGTGGTTATTACCTGATTGGTCTAAGTTGTTTCATTTCAGAGCTATTCACTGATATTAACTGGGGAACTGCTGAAGTATTGCCTCAAACTATCAATATTGCCAAAATGCTTGATAAATCAGTTACTTATCTACCTCAACTGGCAGATGTTGACCGTCCCGAAGATTTACCTATTTGGGAACAGAGATATCAAGAAACTGAAGATCCAAAAGACTCAAATCAGAATATTTGATTTCCCCTCACGACACTTGTTAGGAGTTAGAGTATCGCTAAAAAGATTTCTATTGTCATTCCAGTTTTAAACGAGGCAAGAAACCTAGCGGCAACGCT
>JAUJND010000119.1 GCA_030446505.1 Chroococcidiopsidaceae cyanobacterium YX2bin18
AATCTCGTACTTATGAAGAACTCAATCAAGCTATTACTGAAAGCATCAAGTTTGTGACGGATAAGGACATAATTGGTTGGTTCACCCACTGCTGTTATTATGTTCTACCCAATTGCAAACCGCTATTAGAAGTTGTTATGAGATATGAAATATCTTTAAAAGATGTACAGATGATATCAAAAAAATTCATTAGCATTCCAAGGAATGCTAGAGAGATATAAAGGTGATTAGCTATCTGCCATAAAGTCCAGGAAAGTGAGCGATCGCGTAGAGAATCATCTTTAATTTTAAGAGTCTTGCCAATGTACCAAGAGACGTGAGCAATCCGGTTTTTTGAAAAACCGGATGCTTGGATCATGTCTTTTGAGTTTACCCAGGAGCGCTGGTAGCCGTACCAGTAAGGACCGTGTAAATCATCAGTAGTACACTTGCAAAATTCCTTGAGGGAAAGGTTTACTACAATTAACAGATTTGAAAACATATAAAAAAGACCGATTTGTTCTACCAAGTTTTAGTAAAACGAATCGGCTTAATCATTTTTCGCACTAGACGCTCATGGCATTAGAAAAAACTACTGTTTTGTTCTAGGTCTAGTAAGTGCAGCGCGCATTGTCTGATATATGTGACTTTGATCTACAGCACCAGAGATACCAGGGACATCAGAACCGTAAGCTTCGTAGCCTTTACCCACAAACCCAGAAAGGGTGGAACTGCCTACGCCCTGGAAATAGACAGGCACCATGCGGTTAGTGTGACTGCCCCAGCCATACTTTACATCGGGGTCAGATCCCCAAAAATGACCAGCTCTTGCAGGCTCATGCTCCTTAAAAGTTAAGGCTCTAGCACCCTTGCTTTTTAGTAACTCAGGGAAGTTATCGTTCAAGGTAAGGTAGTGGTCGTGGTCAGCAGTGACGATCAGCAGATTCTTCTCCCAACCACCGTTTCTACCAATCCAATCGACCACAGCCTGAACAGACTTATCGAAGTCCTGCATAGTGCCAAGCAAGTTGTCCATATTGTTATCATGGGCAGCCCAGTCAATATCACCACCTTCAACCATTAGCCAGAAGCCATCTTTGTCCTTGCCTAGAACCTCAAGAGCTGCACTTGTCATGTCTACGAGCTTGGGATTTTCAGCCCTTTCTCTGGCAATAAACTCAGCCACCGTTTCACCTGGCTGAAGCGGACGATCTGTATCAAATTCTGGAATCTGGTCATCCGCAGCCGTACTAAACAGTGAGAAGTTGTTGAGACCAGTGTTGCTGTAGTCCCCATTGGCTGAACTCGTAGGTATATTACCATTCTGTCCACGAGCACCGTACAAGCCCAGTAGCCTATCTCCCTGTTCAGGATTAAGTTGCTTGGCAGTATTGATCAACTTATTAGCCGCATTAGCACCACGCTCTAGGAAACGATAGCCATAGCGGTTACTGATGGTGGGATTGTTTTTAAGGTAGTTGTAAGTTGTCTCTGTGATATAGGTGTAATCGGCTGTACCTGGTGGCTTAAATAGATCTACTCCATCGTCGTCAAATACTTTTCCTGGAGTGTTAACTACATTGTTGGTATCGAGGGGATGACCACCGCCTAGTAAAACGGTAGGCAGGAACTTATTCTTGATATCAGGTCGTATTGCTTCCTGCAAAATATTGTCTAACTCAGGGTAATGGTCGTCATACTTAGAACGACTGTTAACAGTGGCTTCTGCTGCGCCAGGGGTGGCATGGGTAATTGGCACTGAGGTAACTAGCCCAGTGGATTTGCCCAACCTATTCGCTGTTTGTAAGATTGTAGTCAAGTTCCTCTCGTAAATGTCTACACCGACCGCACCGTTGTAGGTCTTAACCCCTGTATAAAGGGTTGTAGCTGTGTTAGCGGAGTCAGGGTAGCTACACTTGATGTACTCCTTTTTATAGCCGTCGTTCGGTCCGGGTCTAATTGGAGTCCAAGGATTTGGACCACCAGCGATTGGGTCATAGCCCACCAGGTTTCCTCCTGTTGTACTACCCCCTTCTGCACAAGCATCGCCAAAAGACTTAGAACCACCAAGGGGTCTCGGCGCGGGGTTGAAGGGTAGAGGATTGAAGGAAAAACCAGAGCGAACAGGGGCTGTACCCGTCACGCAACCATCAGGATTGGAGCAATCAAGCGCCGAATTGCCATTGTTGAAGACTCCATCACCACCAGCAATTGTTGTGCCATAGGTGGTGGCGTAGGTGTAACCAGCCAGGTTCTGAAAGCTGAGACCGCTACCTTTACCACTTGTGTAGAGAGGAGTGCCTTTTTTAACCGCAGCCGCACGCGCCATTTCCCAGCCCATGCCATCTCCAATCATAATGATAACGTTGACCCCGTTGCCAGGGGTTTTGCCAGTGGTTTGAGCTGATGCAGACTGTGAAACAGGCGGTAGTCCTAAAAAGAAGGCAGTACCCAAGCGACCAACCCCTACAGCACAGAGTAAACCAGCTACACACAAAGCTAACCGCCGTGAGTGTCTTCCATGTAATCTATTCATCACAGTGCCTCTTAGAGTAATGCAGGTAATAGTTGCGTTGGATTTGAACGCCAAACTTGTTGCCAGGATGCGCTAATTAGCTGTGTTTAAATCATTCGTAGAAATTAGGTTCAATGTCAGACATCGAGGCAGCTACGCGATTAAATCCAGGCTGTTTAGCTACAGACTGAGGTACAACATTAGGCTTCTTAAAGCCCAGCAATATAGCAGAATTGCTTGCATAGCGAGTCCAAAGTTGGATACTTGGTTCCTTTTGCCAATTGGAACGGGAAACTCTTGAAAACAGAAGCGGAACTTCTTGCCCTTTGTGTTCGCCGACAATCGTAATCGAAACTTCTGTAAGGCTAGGACTCTGGGCGAATGCTTGCTCGATTAAGTTTCCAGCTAAGGCTTCTGCCTGCTGCATCAAATCGGTGAAGGTTTGATTAGCTTGGGAACTGAGTATGAAATCAATACGACTAGGTTCAGCCCAAGCAGCAGGAGTGCTCGCCCCCAAGTTACTCAAAAAGATTGCCAGAAAACTCACAACAAACCAGGAACCAATGCCCATTAGGTGAATGAATAAGAAACAAAAGTTTGAAAAATTTGTTTTTTTGGGAAAAAGTATGCTTAAGGTTTTACTGTCTTACTTTTTCCGGCAACACCCAAAAATGGAGATAAACTCTAAATAACTTTGCTCAATGAACGAAAGGCTAATGGCTTTCAAAGTAACCAAAGCATTAAGTTAAGTAAGAATCACTCCACTTATTACTAAGTATTTTTACCCTCAACTATTTGTATTAAACCCTGCAAGGGTTCATTCAGTAGAATACTGCTCTAAGATTAAAATCATCTTATCTCAAGATTAAATATCAATTAAAACTAATATTAATTTTAACAAGGTGGCAAAATAGCAATGAAGGTTAATAACCAAAGCCTTGTTATGTAAGTTTTTTCATATAACTACTATAAAAAAGCCTTGGCTACCTTCGTCCAGTATGCTAATTACATTAATTAAATTTGAATTTTCTAGAATAGAATTCTATTTTTATTCAAAGCGAGGTAGTGTCAGAAAAAATAGTGCTTTAAACCGAATGGTATGTTAGTAATAGGAAATCTAGGCAGTTTTAAATATAAATTTATTAGGGTTCTAGCTATCAACTTCTGCTTGGATTTGTACCATTTAACTTTAGCTCTTACTACACTCTATAGAAGAATGACAAAATTCTAAAAAGGCTATTGCTTCATGTAGATAAAAACTAATTTAAGGGACATTGGAAATTATCAGTAACTATCTATCTTCTTCTAATCGTAACTTCTACCTTTCATTTTTCTGTTGAATTAGAATCTGCCAAGCCCCATTAGGCTCTGAGTGACAGATGAATCCTTCAAGCACTCATTTGACTTAATACATCCCTTTGCTATTCATAAGTCAGGTAGTGCAAGGAAAAGCTTGGAATTGTGCAAAATATCACCTAGCTCCAAGTTTAAGAGGATTCGACAGCTAAAATGAAAAGCTACCAAGTGTCACAGTTTGCACCCCAAAGGGATTTTAGAGCCAACTCTCCTCGGCATAGTTATGAGTATCACAAATCGGGAAAAGATGATTGGACGATTTCACTACTCAATGTCCAGCCAAGTGAGCGCATCGGCATAAAAATTGCTAAGCTGCTACTGCATGCTTGCCTTAATTGGTAACTTGCTAACTAAATGAGCCTGACTACTTAACACTTAAGTCCCAGTTATGCAAAAATGCTGCTAGGTAACTTAGGAACTTAACCCAATGCGTGACAGTGCAGTTGTTAAACCTATTCCACCGCCCAAACCTGACTAAGCAACTTGCTTTATACTTCCTCATGGTCGCGAAAATTTGGCGAGTGTACTGAAGGCATACATTGGAGGTTTCAAGCATCCCTGCTCGCCTGTATCATAGTCAGCAAGGACATTTACAAGTCGTTGTTTACCTTCATGCTTTCGCTCTAGGCGCTTCGCAGATTTACCGTAGTCATTTAGAACATCTGGTCAAGGCAAGGCTTCTACGTTTTCCAGTTATCAGCACGATTTTGTCGTTCCTAAAACTCTGGCAAACTTACGCTATGACTAAGCCGTTTTAACCCTCTACCCCGCGTCTACAAGGCTGGCTCCACTCCAGCGATCGCGTCAACAATGCTTTGAGCGCCTGCAATTAACTAAAGCCGACATTGATATTCATTGTCTGGTCACTCGTTGGTGTGATTGCCCTGCTGGTCTTACTATGCTCAGGAGTAAGGTTCCCGCATCGCTACTGCCAAAACCGCAATTGCGGTAGATCCTGTATTCCCTGCTCTGATTCAAACATTCCAGCCCCGATCCGGCCATTGCTTAGAGCGTTGGGGATTTAAAGATCGAGTCACGATCAAAACAACGGGCGCTGCTTTAAATATCCTGCCTTCCGCCATCTTGCACGGGTACGACGATCCAGTTGCGTCAGTTCTCGATTGAAGCCCTGGTTTAAAACCTATATATTACTCAACTGTAAAAAAGATTTTACGTCTCTTATACAGATGATCATGGTTATCCCGCAATGTACAACGCCGACCATGTTGGGCGGCCGCTACCAGCTTTTTCCTGATGGGTTAGCAAAACCAACCGCTTCTTGGGGGTGTAGGTATGAAGATTACGCTACGCTGGCGCTTTGTTTGGGCAGCTCGATCGTAGCAATTCGTGAAGGCGTGCAAGCTAATGAGTTATTGCTTGATTTGGGTCACTGGTCTGGATGGTAAAAGCGTTCATCCAATTGAAACTTATTCGTAGTAACCTAACCTTATCAGCTAATGTACCAACGGTTGTGTTGCAAAACTTAGCTAGCAGGTGGTAGGGTGATGAGATCGCGTCTGGTTTGCTGTCGTCTCCATGTCCAAGTCGAACCCTTCAAGTGGCGGTACTACGAAGCCAAATATCATCCTCTGCTGCGTTGGTATTGTAGTTACCCGCTCAGCTACCGCCAAGTAGCAGAGATAGTCAACGAGCGTATACAAATCAATGACGGTGTTTTGCTGGGTACAGCAGTAGCCAGAATTCAGACAAGCGCTGCCGTCCTCATTTTGAGACCAACTAATGATTCTTGAGAGTAGATGAAACTTACATTGAGGCGGCCAAGGGGAAGCCAAAATATCTGTATCGAGCCGTTGATTCTGATGGCAATACCTTTGACTTTCTACTACTGCTCGCTGAGACGCCGCTGCCGCCAAGCGGTTTTTCCGCAGCGTTGAGTGCAGTTCACACTCCAAGAACCGTGTCATTAATGTTGACAAAATGCGGTAGTCTGACTGAAAGCTGTAGATACTCGAAGAAAAAGAAGAGTTGTCTGAGCAAGGAATTACGACAGAACAAGTATCTCACAATATAGCTGAGCAAGACCATCGATTTATAAAAAGGTTGGTCAAATCGGGGATGGGGTTTGGCTCATTCAACACGTACTTACGAACATTAAAAGGATATGAAGTATGAATATGCTAAGGACAAGTTGAAAAGTTGGAGAGAGGAACCGTCAAAGAACGAGTCGAGTTTGTAGCTTGAAATTTTTGGAGGGCTGCCTAAATCAACTCTACATCGAGTTTCTTCGTCCTTCTAAAGCTTGCAACATAACTGTTTAGAACGACTGGAGTTTTGCGCCCAGTTTGGCAAGCCTTAAGTTCATCAATCGCTCGGCTGAGAGCGTTGGTGATACTCTTGAGCTTGCAAGTGTAGCCGGAAATTGCTCAATATTGAACAAGCGGTAATCAGACGATAAATCTGTGTTTGGTTTTGACGGCAGGGGTCAATGATTGTATTCAATGACTGTACAGGAATTGGTTGATAGCCTTGCCGCTTTATTGGACGGTTAGGCAAATGTGACTTAAATAGGAACCAATCGGACAGTTGTTGTTCTACTTCGAGTCTGATACATGAACTGGAACTCTGCCCAAATAAGCACAGTTTCTATTTCAGTTGTGAAATAGAACCATTTGATAGTAGTGTAACCTTCGTCCCAGATTAACAGCATCCCAGAATCATTCCTGAGCGCAGTAATCTTTTCGTCTTAATTCCTCGCTCTTGGCGATATGGATACAGAAGCGCATCAAAGATTACGTGAGTTCCGGCTTCAATCAGCAGTACCAGTCGCGCTTTGGAAAGCAGCACGATTACCGGGATGCGGCAGGATAGCCAAAAATCCTGGCGTTCTCCTTAATTACCGGGATATCGAAGCGGCGTTCCAGTTCATAACTACCACTCAGTCTCCAAGGAATGCTCCAGGCGTTTCCTGGCTGCCATCGATGGGTCAACTGATTGAATAATTCGCTCATCACTCTTGGTCTGACTCGCCGTTCAGCTTAACGCCGCTTTGCTGGGAATAGATGAGCTTACCAAACTTGAGCATCTCTTTCACTCGCTATCAACCAAGTTCTGAGAACATCCCTCATTGAGCGCCGCAAGACCATAGGCTCATAGCGATTACAAAACACACTATCAGAGCGGTCGGTAGGCTGCGGTTGCGGCTCTCTCGGCTGCCTGTACTGCAACAGCACTCTCAATCATTTCAGTGGAATGGCAGTTTTTAGGGCAGTTAGTGTTGGGGAGACAAACGATAGTTCTTGAGGCTCATTGACCTACCTGTTCCGGCTGAAAAAGTAAAGAGCGAATTATCCTCATCCGACTGAAGTTGAATAGCATCCCCATTAAGGCACGAATACTGAGTTTGATGATAAGAAAACAGTTTCACCCACTTTGTTATTGCTGTACATTGTAACAATATAACAAGGAGGAAGGAAAGGGCGCACCACACAGGAACAACCGCAAGGAACTAAATTATCTTCCTGCCCGACGAGCAGGAAGTGGCAACGGTTGCTTCCATGGAAGAAGTGAAGAAACAACCTCATCCGCTATCGAACGTTCAAACTGGCGCGGATTGAGAAGCGGATGCTTAAAGCCTTCAAGCTGAGTACAATCACCAATCGCTGGGCGAGTTACTGGAGGAAATCATTCTTCACGCCTTGAGGGTGAGGGAGCTTCTGCCTTTGACCTCAAGGTGCAGCGGATCAAGGAACTGAAAAAGGTCTACGGCATGGACTATGACGTTCACGCCAGCTATCGCTTCCTGGAGAAGAATTCACTCAACGAGGCAAAGGCAGACAAACGCTGCACCATGGTCATAAAGGTACATCTGCGTTTACCCTGATGTGTTGCTAGCCCTTACTTTGTACGTACCACCAGTCTTGCTTAAGAGCTTTCTTTAGTTCATTTGCCGTCGGCTTAAGCTAACCGTATTGCAACAACTGTGGTATTTGCAGAAAGTTCTGCACTGTGAAACGACTCATGCCATCAAAAATATCAGGCGCTGACTCAGGTATCTGTCGCTATCCATGTCCGCAATAATGACCACCTCTTGCTTAAAGGGCGTGTTGCCAAAGTCCCCGGCTCAGAGGCTCTTCAAATTCTCACTGACTGCCGCTAACTCCATCAGTCGTATGTCCGCTCATCTTGCCTTGGGGATGCGGTAGGATTGCTAGCGCATATCTCCTGTTAATGTCCCTTATGTGAATGATCCACGTTCTATTAAGGGCAGGCGAGAGTGTTGGATTATGCTCTTTGATGAACTGTATCGCATGATGATCTGCGTCTTGCTGAAGAGGCGCTCGGCTTGACCAGTCACTACAACGCTGCGCCAGTGGAGCAGATCATGAACTCTTCGACTTGGTAGGCACAATTTCAGATTGAAGCGCCAATGTAATACTTGGTTCATACCTTGGGTTGTAAATAATGTATATGTCTGCTCCCCGAAATAATAATGCATTGGTACAACGTATGTGGATGTCCTTCAAATACACAGCCAAGGTGTCCATATCTTACTTGTTGTAAGAGGTTCTATTTCTTTTGAACCCATTTCAATGTCTAGCATAATTCTCCTGTCTTAGATTCAACAAATTGCGGGAGTCCCCACCTCTCAAGAAGGGGAGGTATAGCGGGAACCGAAACAAAGTGTAAATTCCCAATAATCTGTTGGGCAACGCAGAGTTGCGTACCGTTTATCCCTAGACCGTGCCAAACTCGGCGAACTACTGATCACGAAATTTACTGGCGCTTTCTCAACTGGCAGTGATGTCAGCAGTATGTTGTCAATGGCAGCCTTAATTGATTCAGTAGTAGGTCTGTTGCAGTGTGGTGTGGACTCTGGAAGGTTTGTTGAGCGTCGGTTGCTGGCAAGCAATCATCGTTTTGACGTGTTCTAATTCGTCATCTCTAATTGCCGTAACGAACACATCGTAGAGATTGATCTTGGGACGACGTTCTTGGGGAGGGTGAGTTGTTTGAAATTCATCAAACATATAAAGGTCGCCTTCGCGGTAATATTTGATGGCGATTTCAGGGGGCAGACAAAGTTTGAGTTCCTCACCTCTATTTGTCTTACTTTCGTCTACTATCCTCTAGTATTATTGCTCACTGCAAAGCTGAGATGCTCCCAAAATGTCAGCTTCACCTTGTTGTCAGCTTAACGCCTTATTCTCTTCAGACAGGCGTGGTAATGCAATATTAGTGCGGTCAGCCGCTTAGAGGAACCAGCATAAAGAAGTACAGAGCCGAGTGTAAAGCAAAAGTTTGGGCACCAATACTTTTGTGCGCTTAGGCTGTCGTCGCCTATATTTAGGATGGAGAAAACGCAGCAGCACAAAGATCTCGCCAATAAGAAACTTGTCCAGAATCACCGCTTGAGCAAGACTATGAACTGCTTCCCAAGTCAGTGAGGCAATGATTCAACGAACTATGATTCGACTGATGCTGCAACATCTCAGCAAACATCAAGAGAAAGCTTAATGATTAATTTGAAAATGCGCTCTTATGGAAGTCGTACAAGAGCTGCGATACGAGACTTCTCTTGAGAGGTCGACCATATAAGCGCCACCCACAAACAGCAGTAAGTAAAACACTGTCATATCCAATGCAGAGACCATAAACGCTGAGCGGCTGTTTTCTTTTTTACTTGTTTGGTTTCAGCGGTCTACGTTGGCTAACTGTCATTTGCTACTATTTTTCCTAACTACTATTCAACTATCTGAGGCTTCGTTGAGGACAAGCTTTTTAATATTTAAAAATTATTTTTTCTGCAACTAGAGTAGCTTAGTACCACGTTAGTCTCTGTAGTTTGAATCTACTATTGCTGCTGCGGATCGCCCAGCAAAATATTGGCATCAGTTTAATCTCCTATAGAACTCAATCAAAGTTCTTTAGTTTTAGTCTGATTCTCGAAGGTGACACTAATCAGTCATATAGCTAGAAAAGTTATTCAAAAACCGCGATCGCAAGGCATATTTAACAAATGGAGGAACCATTGGTAATTTTTACTCAAAATCTATATTGAATTTTGATCATCAAATTAAGCTCCTACTGAAATGTACGCCCATCCAAAATTAAAAAATTTGGCTGCTAAGCAGCAACAGTGACTGATGTTAATGGTTGTAGTTGGCAGAGTAATAAACCAAACCAATTGTTGGGATCTGTCCAGACTTGGAGTGGTTTTAGACCTCGGCTTGAGAGTTCTTGTTGCATCGTGTTGAGATCAAATTTACGGGAAATTTCTGTTAGGATTGTCTCGCCCCTTTCAAAGTGAACCGTCAAATCTAGGGCGCGTAACTGGATAGTCTGCGATCGCAAACTCTGTAAGTGCATTTCAATTTGATGCTGAGTTTCGTTATAAAATGCCCAGTGTTCAAATTGTGCAGTATCAAAATTACCCTGAAAGCGCCAATTCAGATGTTCCAGCATATTGAGGTTAAACGCTGCCGTGACACCCTGGCTATCATTGTAGGCTGCTTCCAATAAATGTTTTTGCTTTTGCAGGTCTATTCCTAATAAGAAATATTCGCCCTCTTGCAGCGCAGATATAATTTGCGAGAAGAAGACATCGCACTCTTGAGGATTTAGATTACCTAGAGAGCTACCAATAAAACAAATCATCCGGCTGGGTAGCTGAGTTGGAATTAATTGTCGCAGTGCCAGTTCGTATGTACTTGCCAGAGCATGAACTTGGAGCGAGTCATAATCAGCTAATAGCTGCCGCGCACTTGTTTCTAAAATCCCAGCACTAACATCAATTGGTATATAACGTAGGGGATAGCCTAATTGGTTGTAAGCATCTAGGAGGATGCGAGTTTTAGTTGAACTACCGCTACCAAGTTCGACTATTTCACAGACATTTGTGATTCCGGCAATTTCAATGGCACACTTTTGTAAAATTGTTGTTTCTGTGCGCGTCAGATAATACTCAGGCAACTCACAAATTTGCTCAAATAACTCAGAACCGCGATCATCATAAAAGTAGCGAGCAGGAAGAGATTTAGGTATATGAGTTAAGCCTTTAATCACATCACTGCCATCAATAAGCTGATTGGGTGATGGCTTTGAACTTAACAAATGCTCTATCTGCAAGCGTTCGATAATTGTTTGAGCAGAATTGCTGCTTGCAGCCTTAGATATTGACATTCAACTTTCCTTTACTTGGCACAATGTAAGTTACGATTGCGTACCGTGATAGACTACGCGATCGCCACGTACAAATAACTTGGATTCAACCGTCAGACAGTAAATCACAAAGCAATGACGCATAAAATCATGCCTGAGCCAGATTGTTTAATGCTCACGCTTGTTATTGGAGATTTCCCTAATAAGCTGCCTACAACTATCTAGAGCGCATCCAAATTCTTTACACCTCACTTCTAGCACAGCGAAAACCTGCGAGAATTTGGCGAACGCCAGGATGATACCAGTTGCGAAAACTACAGCGTAGCGCCCAAGGACGAGTTGCCCAACTGCCTCCTTTTAAAATCAAGTGTTGCCCATCAAAATAAACCTGGGAATAACCAGCATAAGGGTAACTCTCAAAACCTTCATATCCTTGGAACACAGAAGCCGTCCACTCCCAAACATTGCCGAGAGTATCGTGCAAACCATAAGCACTTTGCCCATCTGGGTAGGCATCAACTGGTGTTGTTTGGCTAAATACATTGTCGTGATTGCAGCGATCGCGCTCTTGTAGCGCTTCTCCCCAAGGATATGTCCGACGGACTTTATTTTCGCCATCCCAACTAGCTGCTTTTTCCCATTCTGCTTCTGTAGGTAGCCGTTTACCCACAAATCGAGCGTAAGCTTCTGCTTCATACCAGCTGACACCGCAGACGGGGTGATTAGTCCAACAGAGATGATCTGACCAATACAGCGGTTGTGTCACCTGCTGGCGCTGCAACCATTCCCAACCAGTAGCTGACCACCAGCTAGG
>JAUJND010000120.1 GCA_030446505.1 Chroococcidiopsidaceae cyanobacterium YX2bin18
CCCCCCCCCCACCCCCCCCCCCCCCCCCCCCCCCCCCCCCCCCCGCCCCCCCCCCGCCACCGCCGCCCCCCCCCACCCCCCCACCCCCACCCCCTTGAATGCGCGGTCTACCGCCGAGTTCTACACTGCTGACCAACTGTTTGCTACTCTCGACCCTACCACACGACGATTAATAATTCCTGATGCTGTGACTGATGAACCTTTAGCGATTGTGCTTACAGATACAGTAGGATTTATTCATGAGCTACCTGCGTCTTTGATGGATGCCTTTCGCGCCACGCTGGAGGAAGTTACCGAAGCTGATGCCTTGCTTCATGTAGTAGATTTGTCGCATCCGGCTTGGCAAAGTCAGATTCGTTCGGTAATGAGTATTTTGTCAGAAATGCCAATAACTCCAGGTCCGGCAATAGTTGCATTAAACAAAATTGATCAGGTAGATAGTGATACTTTAGCTCTGGCTCAAGAGGAGTTTCCCCAAGCGGTGTTTGTTTCAGCAGGCGAGCGCTTAGGCTTGGAAACATTGCGTAAGCGACTTGCTCAACTAGTTGAATACGCTGTTGCGCCGAGGTGAAGCTCAAACTACCGTCATACTGCAATCCGCTTTCGCAGTTCAAAGCAGATCTTTTTGTTCAAGAACTTCTTGCATCCGCTCCTCACTCCATTCTTCCGGTTCAATAATGGCGATCGGAGGACGCTGTTGCATCCGGTCTACATAAGCATGAAAAGCCTCTATATCTCGTCGGTTAGCAAGCACATAAGCTCGTAGTTCAACGTCCGTCATAGTAGAAAAGTCTGGACGGCTTTTCGGATTATCACCCGATGACAAAAAACCTAAATTGCTCATCGAATTATCCTCTTACCATTTGGAAGAATCTCAACTTCAATTGACTCGCCAGCGAGGATTATCAAATCACCACTGCGCTGGTCTATTCGTACTAGGTGGATGCTGACATAAGCATTAGTGAGAAATGCTGAGTCTTGAAACAAAGCCAGAAATTGTGCTGCTGTAGGCATTCACGACTCCAGCAGCAATGGAATAGTAAGGAAATTGATGTTAGCCCATAGCATGAGTAAGCTGCACACAATTATAAAGTTAAGTACAAAGTTATTTTTAAAAGATATCTATCATACCTAAGTTTACCTTTAAGCAAATCTAAAATAGAATCGTTGTCTTACATATTTAATGCCTACTTCAATTGCTTTTTTTCAATTAACGGAGTAAGAGCAACACTGTCTGCAATAACCCCACTACAAAACCCAAAAGCCCACCTAAATTAACGATCGCTTGCAATTCATTTTTTACAATTCCCTCAATTGCTGCCTCCAAATCAGCAGCCGAAGTTGACTTTACGCGATCAACAATTACCTGATCAATTGCTAAAATTGGAATTACTTGAGCTACAATTGCTTCTAAGTCCTGCTCCAAATAGCGCTCTAAAATTAAAGCTAGTTCTTTACTAACAACTTCTAAAGAAGTACTTACAGCAGTTGAACTTCGCAGCCGATTGAGGAGCAAAGTTGCAATATTTTCCCAATCAACTGAGCCACTTAAGCCTTGCAGAAAGTCAGATCCCCGCGTTTGTAGATAACTGCGAACAGTGTCCCTGATTGTTTTACGCAACTGGCGTACTGTAGAAACAGGCAAATTTTGCAATGATAAATTTTTCAACCATCTTTTTAGGCGATCGCGTACTCCTAAAGATTGAATCAAATCAGTTATTCGACTATTTGCTTCTTCTTTTTCATCAAGGCAAAAAGTCCGTAACCGACTCAAAGTATTGCGTAAACCAAACAGATTTGCTACTACCCAATACGTACCACTAGTTTTTTCCCGAAAGCCCTCATCAATAATTTGAATTGTCCGATCAGTGAGAAAATCTATTATAAGTTGTCGTAGAACGTCTGGCGGTACTACTACTTGCAGTAACCAATCCACTAGTTTACTAACTTGCTCATCACTTAACTGAAAATCAAGTAATACCTGATCAAAAATTTGGTTAATCTGAGTTTCTAAAAAGTCTTCACGACGGGCTAAGACTTTAATTAAACGTGGTAATGATTCTCCTAGTAAATCCCTAAGAATTCCCGCTACAATCTTGGCTGTTTTCTGTTCTTTATCTAACCGAACTTGATCTAGTGCCGATTGTAATAGCCAAAAAATTGCTCCTTGAACGCGCTCTGGTTGCAATAGCCGCCGTGCCAGTTTTTGCAGTTCTTCAGGCGTTAGCAGCGAACCCATAACAGTGTCAGAAACCCGCTTCGCTAGGCGTTCCTGGTTGCGGGGAATCAACCCAGGAGTGAATGGCAGTTGTCGTTTACCAATATAAATTGCTCGGTAAGGGCGAAACAACATTTTGATAGCTATATCGTTAGTGAAATAGCCAATAATTCCTCCAGCTACGGGAGGACCAACATAAAGCCACAGGTTAGACCAGTCCATAATATAGCTATCAGCTTGAGGCTTCTTGACGCTACAAGTAAAAGATAAAATTCAGTTTCTTTTCTTTTAGTTGACTGCTTTTGTAATCATCAGCACTCCCATCATACCGTTAGCAATGGGGTAGTGTATAGCAGTAGAAAACCCCGCTTGACGCGCTAACTCTTGTTGCTCTTGTCCTGTAGGAAATCGGTCTAAGCTGGGACTGATATAAGCGTATTCTTCAGTTAGACCGAGATGATCGGCAACTGGTACTACGATCTGAGCTAGATACCATTGCTGAAAGCTTCTCAACTGCAAATTGCTGGGGCGATGAAAGTCTAAAATAGCGGCTTTAGCACCAGGTTTAAGAACGCGGTGTAACTCTTTAAGGCTTAGAGGAATATCTATCACATTCCGCAGCCCGTAGCCCATTGTAGCGGCATCAAAGTAATTGTCAGTAAATGGTAAATCTAAGACATCAGCTTCAACCCAGTTGATAGAGTAATGCGGGTACTGCTGTTGAGAGCGTTTTTGAGCTATCGCCAACTGCTGAGAAGAAAAATCCACTCCATATACAGAACCCGTGATTCCTACCTGACGCGCCAGCCGCAAAGCTAAATCTCCACTACCACAACACAAGTCGAGACAAGTATCTCCATAACTAGCGCTACTCCACTTCACCGCCATTTGTTTCCAAATACGGTGCTGCCCTAAACTCAACCAATCGTTCAGTTGGTCATATACAGGCGCAATACGGTCAAAAATGGCACGAATTTGAGTCGGAGTCATAAAAAAGAGATAGAAGACAGAAGAATCTATTTGGTTCCTTCTTTAGAACCTCTTGCCTGTCACTCGCCTTATAAATATATATACTTGTGCTTGAGCGTGTTTTAACTATTTAGTCACATTATGATTGAATTACCATCTAATCCTCCTAATTTTGGCGATACAACCTCACAAGAAGAGATTGAAACATTGCTGCGAAAGCTTAGGCAAAAGCAAGACAATTAAGTGGAATGGGGCAAAGCGCGTACCAAGTTGCAAAAAGCTGGGTTAAATCTTTAGACTATTTTTGCAGCTACTGGATTTGAGCCGATTCAACAAAATCAAGTAAATGTAGAATGTAGAAGTTTTTAATTCTCAATTCCCCTTACCTTCTGCACCGATAGAGTTGATAGGGAATTCCAATGCGGTAGTGCTGCTTAGGCTCTATGGTACAAATGTTTTGGCTGGAAAGTGCTAGCTGAGGTGGGTAATCTCGCTGTTTTAAGCCAGGAGCAACAACCCATAAGTTAAGCTGATTGGCTAGTGGTTGCAGTTGAGACAGCTTTTCCCAAACATATTCATAGCCTAGCGATCGCTTGAAAAAAGCAAATTCAGCATTACTCTTAACTTTTTCCAGCGCCAAGGCAAAACTCAATCCTAATGCTATATCCTGGTAGTCTTGGTAGCCTACAATAACCATTATAGGAATAGGTGCTTGATTGATGTTTTGAGCAACTAATTGTGGATTGTAAGGCTTTTGGAATACTAAATTAGAAACTACTAATACACAACTTAAACAAGAAAAAATAAAAAATAATAAGTAACAATTTTGCTTGTCTTTCCGCTTCTCCACCTTTTTAAAGAAAGACAGGGGAGGCTCATCTTTAACTAAACTAGCTGCTATTAACGCTACTAAGCTAGGGTAATAAACGAAGTGATAGCGCGGTACAAAAGTAATATCCTTGCCCATTAGGTAACTAATAGCAAAGAACTCCAGTAGCACGCAAAGAGTGAAACTTCCTAATGTCAGCAGAGATAACTGGTTTTCCGATATATGCCATAACTGCTTTAGCCCGATGCAGGTGTACCACGCTACCCATCCTGCAACCAAAACCATTAACAGCACCGATGGCACTACAATCCACAAGGGCTGATTCTCAACTGGCAAAGCCACAATCATTAGTATCCAGCTAGCTAGAGTTTGATATAGAGGAGTAATGTGTTGTGCTTGCGGCAGCCAATTGGTTTCAGAACGGTTAAAATGCCCCAACAACATCGGAAACCAAGGTAAAAAGCTAGTCACAACACCAATGACAGCCAAAATAGCTGCAAGCCAGCTTCTGCGAGGTAGAAGGTGGCACTGCCAGGACATCAGCCCAAACAGAGTAACTACTTGGGCAATAAAAGCCAGTATAAAAAAGTAGTGGACGTAAAGACCTATGCTATTGACTATTACCCAGCTGGTCCAGACGCTGAAGCGCAGTCGCTGCTTAGAGAAATCCTGTTGGATTTGAATTAGTCCGAGTAGCGCTAAAGTAATGAGGAGCATTGGCAAAGTGTAGTGCCGTGCCTCCTGAGAGAGATAAACACAGAAAGGCGAAACCGCTATCATTGCCGCCGCCATCAATCCAGCTGCTGGAGAAAAAGCAACGCGATTAAGGTAGTAAACTGCGGCGATCGCACTTACACCAAATAAAGCTGGGAGTGATCGCATCCACCAAATTAACCCCTGTGCCATAATTCCAACTAAATGTGTTTCTACCCAGTGGTGCATTAAGCAAAAAAACAGCGGTGGATGAGTAGACTGAATAGCAAGATTAGCGGCAATCTGGGGACAGCTTGCTGGATTGAAACTAAAAATTTGATCTAAACGCTCCAGCGAAAAGACTGCTTCTAGAGGTATGTCATTGTAGTTTCGTCCCAAGCTGAATAAAGCCGTAATTACTTCATCTAGCCATAAAGGTTTTAAGTCCAGATTCCAGAAACGCAGGATAGTACCAAGTGCGATCGCCCCAACAAACACTAGATAATGTAGCAACTGGCGTTTCACCATTATTAAATATCAACTTTATTAGCTGTTAAGTAAATCTCAAAAAATTAGAACTAAAACATTAATCTTTCTTCCCAGCTTTCCATCATTATTTATGCCAGAAACCAATTTTACTTACCAAGTAGACTCAGCGTCGTTACCGTCCGCATTATCTCCCCAATCACCACTATTAACCCAACGAGATTCTGCTCTAGCACGAATTCGTAATAACCTGCGACCTGGACAACAGCAAATGGCAGACTGGGAGGGTGGCTCACTAGCTGTTAGCGCTGTTCCTGGTGCTGGTAAATCTACTGGTATGGCAGCAGCGGCGGCAAGCGCGATCGCTCGTTATCAACTTCATGCACGTCACCAGTTAGTTGTTGTCACCTTTACTCGCTCAGCTGCTGATAATATCAGAACTAAAATTCGTAAATACCTCCGCGAAGACTTATCTTTGCCTCTGGGTGGTTTTAGCGTTTATACCCTCCATAGTCTGGCGCTCAACATTGCCACTCGCTACCCAGATTTATCAGGGTTGCAACTAGACACTGCTACATTAGTCACCCCTTCCCA
>JAUJND010000121.1:0-2024 GCA_030446505.1 Chroococcidiopsidaceae cyanobacterium YX2bin18
TCATATTTTTTAAATTAAGTATATGTTACACATATAATTTATATCTGATCTCTAATATATAATTAATACGCCTAATAAAACTTAGTTTAAATACATCAATATTGGGTTTTTGTAATTTTAATAAATTTGTCAGTATCCAAGGTACAAAACAATAGATTTAAATCTACTATCAGTACCACAATTAAGGCACTGTTAAATAGATATTGCCCAAAGGTATTTATCTGCCAAATCCTAACAAAGTTATCAAAAGTTGGCTGACTAGGCAACAGTTACAGTGGAAATTGAAAAATATTTTCAGTTTGAGACTTTAAAGCAGTGCTGATAAGCCAGAGTAGGGAAAATAGCATAAGCAGGGCGATCGCTTCCAATAACCCATACATCAATACGTATCTCCACCAGGCTCGATTTAATTTTCTGCTTTTGACTTTTGTTATTAGTCATTTTATCTAATTTAGGTAATTACGATTGAATTACGAAATTCCAAGTATTCACTTTGCTATTTTAATAAATAAAACTAATTACCTGAAATAACTAAACTTTAAGTAAGCTGATTTTTGTGTACAAAAACATCTATTAAATCCAGAAAAAAAGCTTGACTTAGTATTAATAACGTCATAATATAGTAATTGTATTGGTCTAACCAAATGCTTGAAATAAGTATGTGGTTGACGCACCGGGGACAATCGTCCTCGGTGCGGCATTCTGAAAATTTACGCTTAGACCAGGAATTTTATTACGTCTTTAAGTAATTGATTTTAAAAAATTGTTACTAGAGAAAGTGAACAAGTGGTACTAAAGTGTAGGGTTCAGTCAGTGCTATTTACTATTTGCAAAAATTATCAGCTTTAAAGTCCATACATAGCGAAGATGGCATATTGTGTAAAGTAGGGAATATCATAACAGCACTTTTATTGAAGAAAACGACTTCATCAGCATTATTTCAAGAGCAATTATAGAGTTTTGATATACTTTTAAACACCTGGTTGCATAAAATAGCTATACTTCAACGTTTAGCTAGACGCTAACTTTTATGAAAATTGCTTCTCAGCGCTTCAAGGGGCTGGATAATGATGCGATTGCTGCCTGGATTTTCCTCACCCCAGCGGTTGTTTTTCTAGGCATATTTCTCTTCTGGCCAATCGCTTACCTGTTTTACCTCAGCTTCACTGCTGGTAGTTTCACCTCAGATGGCACGTCCTGGGTAGGCTGGAAAAACTACTTGCGTTTGCTACTCGACCCTGATTTTTGGCAAGTTTTAGGTAATACAGCGTATTTTACTCTAGCAACCGTCATTCCCAGTTTAGTTATCTCATTGGGGCTTGCGGTGCTGTTGAACCGTACCTTGTTCTTGCAGGGACTGCTGCGGAGTGCCTATTTCCTGCCCTCGATTACTTCTCTAGTAGCAGCTGGCTTGGGGTTTCGCTGGTTGTTTCAAACTGAAGGTCCAGTTAATGCGTTTTTGAGTTTTCTAGGCATAGAACCGATTCCCTGGTTGGGTAGCACCACTTGGGCAATGCCAGTGCTAATTTTATTGAGCATCTGGAAACAGTTGGGTTTTAATATGGTGGTATTTTTGGCTGGGTTGCAAGCAATTCCTATCAGTCGTTATGAGGCTGCGGAACTAGATGGTGCCGATGCTTGGCAACAGTTCTGGCACATTACACTACCCGGATTACAACCTACGCTCGTCTTTGTAACCATTACTACTGCCATTTTCACCCTACGGAGTTTTGAGCAAGTTTATGTAATTACTGGCGGCGGTCCTTTAAACTCTACTAACTTGCTGGTTTATTACATTTACCAAGAAGCTTTTGCTCAATTTGATTTCGGTTATGCAGCTGCTGCGGCAATTGTGCTACTAGCGATCGCGCTGTTATTAGTATATTTGCAGCTACGCAATTGGGGTGAGGATTAAAGTACTATACTCAAATGCACCAGGTTAAGGGGCAGTTAGACGCTGACTATTAATCTGTTATTAGTATATTTGCAGCTACGCAATTGGGGTGAGGATTAAAGTACTATAC
>JAUJND010000121.1:2124-6656 GCA_030446505.1 Chroococcidiopsidaceae cyanobacterium YX2bin18
TCAAATGCACCAGGTTAAGGGGCAGTTAGACGCTGACTATTAATCTGTTAATGTTTCAGTCATCAGCCTATATTTATCTTCATGCCATTCCCCTATACCCGAATCAAACATTTGAACTATATTCTTGAGTTGGTGGTGCAATGCCAGCTTGCTCTAAATTATGCAGAGAGTTTAAAGATAGGAAACCGAAGCCAACTTTAGAAGTAAGATCCAATAACGTATAAAACATTGTCTCAGTACCTTGATTAATCCAGTTGAGCCAAGTGTTAGCCAACAGCCATATAATCGGATAAATTGTCCACAGCACTAGATGGACTGCTAGCAGCTTTGCGTTCAGCTTCTTGGCGATACTGATTTACGAGTAGGTATACGGTAGCTAGAAAAGCAAAGCAACTGACAACATACCAGATGTGTCCTGTCATTCTGTTAGCTGAAATTGTGGCAACGAAGCCTGTGGCAATCATATAAGCATTTGCCGCATTTGCCCCTAGCAAACTACCTGTGTGCAGACTAGTTTTGCCTAGAAACGCGAGGTCTAGCAGTAATAGTGGCGTTGACAAAAACTAAGTAATGTACCTAACCCAAACAGTCGGACGACCATCAATAACACTCTTACCTTGACCTAATGCCATTGATAGATATAAACCAGCAGCGATCGCACAAATGAAGAAATTGAGTGTAAAAAGTATGCTCCATTTTTCTTTTTTAGCGTTATGTGCTCCTAGTGCGAAAAAGGCAAATCTTAGTACCATGCCAATAACATCAATCCATAACCAAGTTTGCGCCATAGTCAATGTTTGAAGTAAAAATTAAATTAAAAAGTCTCAATATTATCGCTAGTGATTGTCTCAATCTTCAGTCTTGATAAAAATGCTTCTAAGTACAGATATTGAGCTAATCAGGAGTAAAGTAATTGCGATCACCTTTATTGTTTATACCAGGAATGCCATCTTGAGTAAGGAAGTAGATTTATAGATGAAGGTGCTAATTACCGGAGTTGCTGGATTTATTGGCTATCACTTGGCACAGCGCTTAGTAACAGATGGTATTCAAGGTTGCAGCATCGACAACTTGAATGATTACTATGACGTGCATCTAGAGAATCGCTTAGCGCAACTACATCTACAAGCCGGATTTACTTTCGAGTTGCTCGACTTAATTGAGCGCGATCTTGCTTCAGCTATTTCAAAGGCAGAAATTTGATTATGTCGTTAATTTAGCTCAAGCTGGAGTGCGCTATTCCCTGGAAAACCCTTTGCCTATGTAGACAGCAATACTTGGCAGGGTTCGTTAATTTATTAGAAGGATGTCGCCATAGTCAAGTTAAACATCTCAGGTGTTTTCACCAGTTGGTTACAGATAACACCAAAGTACCTTTCTCAGTTACCATTAACGTCGATCATCCAATTTCGCTGTACGCATACGCTAGCGAAAAGCAAACGAGCTAATTTGCTCTGTCTACAGCCACCTGCAATTTGCCGACAACAGGGCGCACTTCTTCACAGTATACGGACCTTAGGGGCGGCCGGACATGGCTTACTTCAAATTTGTCAAAGCGTTAGAATCGCTCACGGCGATCCTATTGATGTTTACAACTATGGCAAGATGAAGCGCGACTTTACTTACATTGATGACGTAATTGAAGGTGGTGCGGGTATTATATTAGCTTTAAGAATACAAATGGGAGTGCCTCAACCACCTGGCTTTACAATATTGGCAACAATAGTCCAGTCACGTTAATGAGATTTATTGATTGATTGAAAAGGCTCTCGGCAAAACTGCCAAAAGAATTTACTATATGCAACCTAGAGGGATGTGCCGTCTACTTATGCAGATGTGGATGAGTTAATTAAAGATGTAAGGATTTAAACCTACTACACCTATAGAAGAAGGCATTCACCGCTTCGTTAATTAGTATCAATGATACTATAAAATTAGTAATTCCCTCAAGATAAAGCTGTTTGTAACAGATGTTTTTCCAACTTGCCTTTATAGCAGTCACATATTTCATTTATGAATGTGGTGCAGGCTTCTGGTTCCTGGACAGGCAGGATGCCCATCCCACAAATCAAATCAGATTGCTATATGTAGAAATTATACTTAATAGTTTAGAATCGCTCTATCTCCAACTAAAAACTTGGGAAAAGATCCGCATTTCTATCCCCAAATTAGATAGCTGAAGAGCCATACCTGTACTCTATAAATTAAGTTATGTTACTACATCAAAATGGGGACTGACGATTGCAGACATATTAACTCGAAACTATTGGGGTTAATACTCTATCTAACTTACCAAGAAAGCAGTAATCCTTTACATAACTAGGCTTAGAGATACTGAATTTGTGCTTCCTACCAAAGAAGGATATTTTGAATCTTCCTTGACTCTCCAGCATACTGGAGAGTTCAAAATAGATCTAAGTCGTAGACCAAGCATATTTTTACTTTTGATATAACCCTTCCATATAAAGTCCCAAATAGAGCGATCGCTCTAAGGACAATTGAAGCTGCCATAAAAAAGCAAATACACATAGTTGAACAGAGACTCCAACCTCGGCGATCGCCAGGGTTAAATATACTGTTGTCGCTTTAAGTTAGATGTCCTCATAAAGAGGTGAGCAATGAATAAAGATAACGCTACGCTCAAACTTCAAGGCATGAGTTGTGCCTCCTGTGCCAACAGAATTGAAACCACAATTCGCTCCGTTCTAGGGGTGAGTGAATGCAGCGTCAATTTTGGAGCAGAACTTGCCACTATTATCTATAACCCTAAAAAAACTGATTTGGCGGCAATTCAGGATGCTATTGATGCCGCTGGATACTCTGCTCAACCAATTCAGGAAGACCTACTAGCAGGAGATAGTGAACGCCAAGCGCGGCTAACAGAATCGCAGCAGCTAACACGCAAGGTCTGGATTGGTGGCATCATCAGTACAATTTTGGTGATTGGTTCATTGCCTGCGATGACAGGGTTGCACATTCCGTTGATCCCAATGTGGCTGCATAACTTCTGGCTTCAGGCAGTTTTAACTGCACCAGTTCAGTTCTGGTGTGGCAAGTCCTTCTATCTGAACAGTTGGAAAGCCCTGAAGCACCACGCTGCTACGATGGATACTTTGATAGCTCTGGGAACCAGTGCAGCATACTTTTACTCACTATTTGTCACAATTTTCCCTGGATTTCTTACTACTCAAGGGCTAGTTAAGAGCGTTTACTACGAGACGGCAGCAGTTGTAATTACGCTAATTCTCTTAGGACGCTTGTTTGAGAACCGTGCTAAGGGACAAACTTCAGAAGCTATTCGTAAGCTGATGGGATTGCAGGCAAAAACCGCTCGTATTATCCGCAAGGGCAAGGAAATAGATGTCTCAATCTCCGAAGTTCAGCTAGGAGATGTCATCCTCATGCGTCCTGGTGAAAAAATTCCGGTAGATGGTGAGGTGATTGAAGGTGCCTCGACAGTAGATGAGGCGATGGTGACTGGGGAAAGTGTACCTGTCAAAAAGCAGCCTGGCGATCAAGTGATTGGAGCAACGATTAACAAAACTGGCAGCTTCAAATTTAGAGCAACACGGGTGGGTAAAGACACTTTCTTGGCTCAAATTGTCAGACTTGTGCAACAAGCTCAGGGTGCCAAAGCTCCAATCCAGCGATTAGCCGACCAAGTGACAGGTTGGTTTGTGCCTGCCGTAATTGCCGTAGCGATCGCTACCTTCATTATCTGGTACAACATCATGGGTAATTTCACCCTAGCACTTATTACAACTGTGGGTGTATTAATTATTGCCTGTCCCTGTGCATTGGGTTTGGCGACTCCAACATCAATCATGGTTGGCACCGGAAAAGGTGCAGAAAACGGCATTCTAATTAAGGGCGCAGATAGCCTAGAACTAGCGCACAAATTGCAAACGATTGTCCTCGATAAAACTGGCACATTGACGCAAGGAAAGCCTACTGTTACTGATTTTGTGACTGTTAACGGAACTGCCAACAGCAATGAACTCAAACTATTGCAGCTAGCAGCAGCCGTAGAACGAAATTCAGAGCATCCAATAGCGGAAGCGGTAGTGCAATATGCCAAGTCACAAGCAGTTGAATTAGTAGAAGCACAAAACTTTGAGGCGATTGTCGGCAGTGGTGTGCAAGGCTATGTGTTAGGTCAGCTAGTCCAAATTGGCACACAACGCTGGATGAGCGAAATGAGAATTGATACCCAAGTCTTGCGATCGCACTGGGATAGATTAGAGTATCTGGGCAAAACTGTCATCTGGATCGCTGTTGACGGACAAGTTCAAGCAGTGATGGGAATTTCTGATGCCTTGAAGCCATCCTCTGCTAGCGCAGTTCGCACCTTGCAAAAACTGGGTTTGGAAGTTGTGATGCTAACAGGCGATAATCGCCGCACCGCCGCAGTAATTGCGCGTGAAGTCGGAATTCATCGAGTGCTTGCAGAAGTCCGTCCCCAGCAAAAAGTAGCTACTAGAGTTCTTTCAAAAGGTCAGGCAGAACGAGCAAGTTCGTAATTATAGATGCCT
>JAUJND010000007.1 GCA_030446505.1 Chroococcidiopsidaceae cyanobacterium YX2bin18
TTTTACAAATTTTATAGCAGGCTAGATAAAGATGGAAACATCGGCAGCCCTCCGGCTAGATATATCCCCAGATATACCGAAGAGATCTCCTGCGGGGAGAAGCCCCAGAGAACCTTTCCACATTTTTTGACTAGGCGGGTTGTACGGCTAAGAGTTGCTACAACACCAGTCTCGGCTTGATACTGGTAGTAGGCAAGCTAGGAAAGCCAGATTATTAGAAATAGCGATCGCTCATAACCCAGGAATAACTTGCAACAAGCTAGCTCATGTCCACAGTCTTAGAAGTCGTTGGCCCTACTTTGCAAATGATGTTTCCTTGCCGTTTCCTTTTCCGTTTGCAATCAAAGCTAAAGAATATGCTGTAGGTGCTAAAGATAGTGAGAAGTTCTGGGAATTCGATAACTCTGAAGCGAAGGAGCACTAATGTTTAGTAAATATCTCCTCTAACTGTGCTCGCTCAATTACTTTAAAGCTGACCACTAAGAGCTGATCGCTGAAGATTTCTAATTTCGGCGGCTGACCTTTGGTGAGTATATTCAGGTGGCTCGGTGATCTTGGCGCTGACAATTTCTGTATTGAACCGATAACCTACATTACGCACAGTTTGAATCAAACTTGGTTGGCGTGGATCAAGTTCAACTTTTTTACGCAGTGACAGGACGTGGGTATCAATGGTACGTGGGTTATCGATAGCATCAGGCCACGCGCGGCGTAGCAATTCTAAGCGGCTTAGGGGTACACCACCAGCTTGAGCTAAAACATAAAGCAGACTAAATTCCTGGGGTGTTAAATCAATGAATTCACCCTGAAAGCAGACGCGGCGCTGTACTAAATCGATTTGAAGGTCTCCATAATCAAGATAGGCAGGTGCAACGGGGGTGCGGTTACGTCGAATCAGTGCCTCCACCCGTGCTAGAAACTCCTGCATCCCAAAGGGTTTTGTGAGGTAGTCATCTGCTCCCGCTTTTAACCCAGCGACGATATCGGCTTCAGTGTTACGGGCAGATAGCATTAAAATTAAAGGCTGTTGTCGCTGTAACCAGTGACAAAAATCGATTCCATCACCGTCAGGTAGTTCAGAGTCGAGAATCACAAGCGTTGGCTGGCGTGTTAAAAATACTTCCCGCGCTTGATAAAGGCTAGCGGCTTGATGCACCCTGTAGCCTACCTGTTGCAAGTGCCAACTGAGCAGCGATCGCAGATGCGGATTTCTTTCAACAATTTCAATACAAACCGAGCCCACAGTGGCAATTTCCCTTTGCGTTCGTGCCTCCAAAAGTAACAAAGCCTGTTTCAAGGTTTTGTAACCATTGCTACCCTAAACTTAATAAGCCTGATCCCAATGTCAACTGTTGGTCAGGTCGGTACAACCCAATACTTAGGTAAAGTCAAGCAATTTTATTACATTTTTGTTACATTATTTAAGACTCCACTACTACCTGAACGTTGCTATAGCTAAATCTTGAGATATTACTAGCAATAATTTTTGCCAGTATTAAGTTATTTGCGGAAAACACGATCAAAATAGCCCACTAGACACATAACGATGGTAGTCTTCTCTACTAAAATAAAATTAATCTAAATATAATTGAATATGTGGTCTAGGCGATCGCAGATATTACCCAGCAAGGAGATATGGACTTTAATTTCATTCACTGAACTCCAGATAAAAGTTAGTTTATTAGGTATAGAGATAGTTCTTTGAACAAGCAAAAGTAAATACAAGCCCTACTACTCTACTGCAACTTACGCAAGAGATTCAGTAAGTGTATTTTACTAAAAATAACCTGATAATCTCAGTTAACATTAAAAAATAAAAAATCAAAACTAAAAATACAATAATAAATTCTAAAATCGGAATTTAAACTTTGCACTTATACCCTTGATCATTCAAAATTTGCATTTTTTACTTAATTATGCTGCAAGACACACAAACAATCCGCTATTACCAAAAACTCACCGATGCCCTTGTCGAAATGTGGAATCGAGGCTATCGAAATGATGAGCTTCGATTATATTTAGATGGTTATTTAGCTGCTCTGCGACATAGCAACACGAGCGAACCCTATCTAATCCACCGATTAGAGGAGGAAGCAACTCGTTTTCTCTATGATCCGTTCAATTTTGAAATGCCGCAACCCGAACCAGAATCAGACTACTATTAACTACTAATTAGTAAGTAGTATCAACATTAAGCTATGGTTCAATGCTATATTTTACAAATTTTATTTGTACATAATTTATTAATAAAATAAAAATCCCCTCTCTTATTTACAGGCTTAAACAAAAACTAGAGGGGATTTTTAATAGCAAAAAAAATAACTTAAAAAAGCGAGAGCCACTTCCCACCCTCAGCCGTAATCCCCCCTTGACGTACATCTCAATCACTACCTCTGACCCACCAACAAATTGACCATCAATATAAACTTGAGGAATCGTTGGCCAGTTGGAATATTCTTTAATTCCTTGACGGATTTCGTAGTCGTCCAGAATATCAACAGTCTCGAAGGGTACTCCTAATGTATTTAGCATCTGCACAACATTATTAGAAAAACCGCACTGAGGCATTAGCTTCGTACCCTTCATAAAAACCAAAATCTTGTTCTGGTTCACTAAATTGTTAATTCGCTCTTTGAGTTCGGGAGTCATAAGCCTTTATTATCCTAATTTATGTCTAGTGTACTTCCAGTTTGGATTTACTAAAATCTTACTCAGACGACTTGCTCGGCTGCCTGCCAAGCTTGAGGAGTATAAGTTTTCAGAGCCAAGGCATGAATAGCTTCTGAGGACACTGCTTGCTGCAACGCAGAATAAATTAGCTGGTGCTGTTGCACCAATCCCTTCCCCTCAAACTGGGACGAAACCACTGTCACCTGATAGTGGTCACCGCCGCCAGTCAAGTCTTGTACTTGAACTTGAGCATCCGGCATTTGCGCCTTAATCATTTCCTCAACCTGTTGGGGGCTAATCATCACAATCCTTTAACTTCTGCACTCTTTTCTAATTTAACTACTTCGTTGAAGCAGGTGGGCGTTGGTCACTAACGCCTCCTGTTTCGTTAGGCTGAGGAGAACCACTGGAGGTAGCACCAGTAGCACCACTTCCTGAACCACTGGAGGTATTACCACTTCTAGGAAAAGGAGCCTCTACAAAGCCCAGTTCAAATAGCTGCTGGTAAGCTTTTTTTCCTAAGTCCCGCGTCGGGTTCTGGCTACGGATAATTTGAACCAGCAAAGGTACAGCCAATTCTGGTTTATTTTGTGCTCGATGGACCAGTGCTAGCTGATAGGTTGCATCATCTCGCATTTGGGCAGTTTCTAGTGCCTTTTTCCTTTGGCTATCGGCAAGGCGATTGTCTATTCCTGAAAAGCTAGAAGCTAGCTCTTGATAAAAATTAGAAATTTGATTGAAAACCTGACGAGCTTCCTGAAATTTGTTAGTAGCCAAGGTATAGTTCTGAGCGGAAACTGCACTATTTGCTTCTGATATCAAACGCTGTCCCCCTGACACACTCAAAAGGCTGTTATCTTGAGTTACGGGACTAATAACGTTGGGATTTGTCGGATCAAGCGGTTGTGCTTGATTGGGACTGTCTGGAAGATTTGGGGCAGGTGTCTGAGCATTGCTTGGTAATAGCACTGTCAGGGTTGCCATAACTGGTAGAAACGTTAGGCAGGTATAGCGAAGGAAATAAATAGTTCCAGCAGAAATCATGGAGTAAGTTAGGGCGCTATAGAGAACATAAGACTGATTGAAACTTCGGGTATCTTAACTCCGATTGAGTTTTTCACAAAACTACTTCAAGTTCAAATCCCTGAATCGGACTTGAACTGGGAGTAATTAGTTCCCCTATACACAGCCTGACAGCAATTCATCCCTACTACAAAAAAGAACTCCTACATCTGTTTGCAGTTTAAGATTTTGGTGGTTCTAATTCTGACTAACTGCTTAATGTAAGGGCTGCTTCCAGGTCAGCAGTTAGTTGTTTGGCATTCTGTTTTATCGAGCTTGTGTTGTAATCGGCTACAACCAAGGGAGGGCTAATGTAAATCTTAACGTGGCATCTCCAGGGTACTGTCGGGTTACTGTAGGAAATACTGACAGGCACAATTTTGATGCCCAGATTAGGTCGACTTGATTCAGCTTGCAGTGCTAGGCGGGCTAAACCTGGTTGGAGCCGATTTATCTGACACTTCCGGTTTTCCTGAAGATTGCCACCTTCAGGAAAAATCACTAGGGTTTCTCCCTGCTGGAGTATCTCAACTCCATGACGGAGAGTAGTTATGGCTGGATGCTTGGTATCTACAGGAAACCCTCCTAAGCGTCGAATGAACCAGCCTTGCAAACCTCTGACCTCATTTGCTGACACCATAAATCGTAGGTCTCGACCTGTGACACTCCGACCAGTGGCATACGGTACAAGTAACGCATCCCAACGAGAGCGATGAGTAGGAGCTAGGATAACGGGTCCATTAATAGGTAGATTCTCCTGCCCAGTTACTTCAATCCCGCCAAAATACAAAGGTATGACAACTCGCCGCCCCAAGGGATAAGCGAACATTGCTAACCAAGGCGAATATGAGAGGTAACAGGAGCAGCCTTGGTAATCTTTGAAGTTTCCAGGAGAGTTTCTGAGTAGGTGTCCAAGCTGCATCATATCGGTGACTAGGGACTATAAGGAACAAATGTTCTCACTTTCTTAGTTCCACCGTAAATTTTCTTGAGTGACTTGTCTTTTTAGAAAGGACACTTCGAGCAGCGTCATGCAGTTAAGCCTGCTTCCTAGTTTTACGAAAAAGTCGCCGTTTGGCAAACCAGGTTTGCAGTTGTTGACGACAAGTTAACTCTAGGATGCCACCTATTACGGCTAGGCGGTGATAAGAACACGCGCTATCAGGAATATTAGCAACAGTACGGATAGCACCAGTTTTTGGGTCATTTGCTCCATAAACTAATAGACCAAGCCGTGCTTGAATAATTGCCCCAGCACACATTGGGCAAGGCTCCAGAGTGACATAAAGGGTGCATTGATTAAGATGCCAGTTTTGTAAAGCAAGACCTGCTGCCCGCAGAACGAGAATTTCCGCATGGGCTGTGGGGTCTTTGTCGCGTTCGCGCCGATTTTCAGCTTCGGCAATCAAGTTACCAGTTGAGTCTACGATAATTGCTGCAACTGGAACTTCCCCAGCTTCACCTGCTAAATGGGCAAGTGCTAGAGCGCGACTCATCCATTGCTGATGAATTAGATATTCTGGGTCATCAATTATTGGTTGCGCCTCAATACTCACAAGTTTAGCTAGGCTGTGCAAGCATTGGATCAAGTTGACCTTGTTGGTCTAGTTGATAAATATCATCGCAGCCACCAAGATGCTGGTTATTAATGAAAATTTGTGGCACACTTCGACGACCATTAGCACGTTCAGCCATGAGGTTTCTGGCTGTTTCATCGCCGTCAATTTTGTATTCCGTGTAATTGACACCTTTCCACCAGAGCAACAATTTGGCGCGGACACAGAAAGGGCAAATTTGCCAGGTGTAGATTTCGACGTTGGCTTTGATGCGTTCTGGATGCCGATTTAGGAGGGTTGAGGAAGTCTAACATAAGTTTAAATTGTGAATTTTGTGTGTACTTAGACTCTAGTTATCCTCTGGAGCTGTGGAAATTAGTGTGGGCTAATCTAATCAGGCTGACATCTACATTTTAGGCAAAGCAGAAAAAAGTTGCTTATAACACCTCCTTTACTGGCGCAGATGTGTTTGCCCACTGCCAGTAAGGTGAGAGCACTTCATCGCCAACAGCCTGCACCAAACCATTCTTGTTAAGTTCTTGACCAGGATTAGTAATTACCGTTTCATAGCCGAAGACTTTGACAATTTCATTCAGAGTCGGCTCCTATCCACCTTCTGGCACACTCTGCCAGAAGCCAGAGAGGTTTACGACTTTGTTAGCCTCATTCGTATCATTAGACTTGATAGTCAGCGTGCCGTTGTGAGAGACTGCCCCTGGTGGCTTTGAAGCGTACCCGCAAATTGATTTGACCTCCGAAAGAGAGAATGGTTAGACAATCAAGGATTATCAATATGTCTGCGTTTTAAGGTGCAATCAGTACATTCGTCGCCAAACCGAGTTTACACAACAGTTAAAGCAACTAGGATTGAAACCTGGCATATCGATGTTCTTTGCTGGAGTTAACGGAACCCGCGCAAGTTGGTTTTAAGCAGTTTAACGTAGCGTGTAAATGGAAACGGAACTACTGCCAAAAGCAGACGAAGAAGGCTGGTTCCTATTAACTAATTTGGTAAACCTTTCATCTGCTCTAAATGCCTCCCAACAACGTACTGGGATTGAATGTATGTTTAAAGACTGTAAAAGTGGAGGCTATAATCTTGAAGGATGCCATGCTTGCGAACTTCGTTTATCTACGATTGTTTTACTCATCGCTCTTGCATACACCAGTGCAATTATTCAAGGCATAGACATTAGAATGTCAAAGGTCGAGCGTTACATTTGTCGTCCCAAAGAGCAAGCGCGAATTCAACGCCGTCATAGCAATTGCTGGCTAGGTTTATACGGTCAATCTTGGCTGAATAATATCCTATTATCTATTGATTGGGTAGGTCAGTGGATGCGGAGTAATCGCTGCGGAGCGGCTCTATTATCAACGGGGATTACGAGTCCTAGGCTTGATTCAGCCTCCTTCTAGCCTTTTTGTCACCCCATCAGCCCTTCTTACAACATTAGCGAAAATCAAAAGCTGTTTTGATTGGGCGATCGCATCCTCAGCCAACTTTACTTGATACCTATAATTTAATAATGATAATCATTATTAAAGCGAACAAGAGGGCAATACTTTTTGGTGTTTTTAGTTCAGATGTAACTAAAGTTTTCTATGATACTTTGAGAGTGATTATTATCATTCTATAGATAAAGAGGTATTCGTGGTATGGTCGCTAACGAGACAATGGATGCAGATTACCTGTAACTGTCCTTACTGGCTATTTGGGAGCAGGAAAACAACCTTACTCAATCGCATCTTGACTTATGAACATGGCTTAAAGGTAGCTGTGATTGTCAATGAGTTTGGAGAAGTAGGGATTGATAATCAGCTAGTTATTGATGCTAATGAAGAAATATTTGAGATGAACAATGGCTGTATCTGTTGCACTGTAAGAGGCGATTTGATTCGGATCGTCGGCAACTTAATGCGACGGCGGGATAAATTTGACCATTTGGTGATTGAAACAACGGGACTGGCTGACCCCGCACCAGTAATTCAAACTTTCTTTGTCGATGAAGATATGCAGGGTCAATTGGCTCTTGATGCAGTGGTGACGGTAGTTGATGCTAAACACATTTGGTCGCACTGGGAAAGTAGTGAAGCGCAAGAGCAAATTGCGTTTGCTGATGTAATTTTGCTCAATAAAACTGACCTGGTATCAAACGATGTACTGGAGGAGTTGGAAAAGCGGATTAAAGGGATGAATGCTCTAGCCAAAACCTACCGTACCCGCAACGCCGAGCTAGAAATGGACGCACTTTTGGGAGTAGGAGCATTTGACCTCAACCGCGCTCTTAAGATTGACCCGGAATTCTTAAATGAAACGGCACACGAGCATGATGAAACTGTGGCTTCTGTGGCTTTGGTAGAATCCGGCGCATTGGATATGCAAAAGTTGAACGATTGGATTGGCTATTTACTACAAACTCAAGGCACAGATATCTTCCGCATGAAAGGCATTGTCAATATTGCAGGAGAAGACAATCGGTTTGTATTTCAAGGAGTGCATATGCTGTTTGATGGTACGCGCGATCGCCCTTGGAAGCCAAATGAAACTCGTAAAAATGAGATGGTATTCATCGGTCGCAACTTGAACGCAGCCCAGCTTAAGGAGGATTTCCGAGGATGTTTGGTTTAACGAAATAGTAATCAAAGGTAGAGACGTTTTATTAAATGTTTCTATCCTAGTTGTTAATAAGTGAGAAGCAATGAAATCCTCAATCGTCAACTCCCAGCAATTCGACTTGCATTGGCGTGGGACACTTTCAGATTATGTAACAGCGATCGCCTGGTCGCCTCAAGGTAAGACTTTAGCAGTAAGTTCAGCGGCAGGAGAAGTAATGCTCTGGCGGGATCTCCCTAATACGCAAGGGAACAACTGGCCTTTGCTACCTTTACAAATGGCTGAGGGGCAATCACTAGACTGCCTTGCTTTTTCTCAAGATGGACAGAAACTCGCTGCTGGTGGTCAGGCTGGGCAAGTTAAAATTTGGTGTTTGCATGATGATACCAGAACGTACCGATGTAAACCCTTGCACACTATAGAAAATGCACCCGCCTGGGTTGACAAGTTGGCTTGGAATCCTTGTAAGAATCAACTGGCTTTCAGCTTAGGGCGCTATGTGCAGGTGTGGGATGCTGATACCAATGAGGTAATCGCTACCCTCAATTTTGATACTTCCTCTGTACTGGATTTAGATTGGAGTCCTGATGGGCAGAAACTTGCGATCGCAGGTTATCAGGGAGCTAAGATTTGGAACGCTCAAGACTGGAATGACGATCCTTATGTGTTGGTAGTGCCTTCTGCAAGTTTAGTGATCGCTTGGTCACCTGATGGCAAGTATCTTGCTTGTGGAAATATGGATCGAACTATCACCGTTATAGAGTGGAACAACTCAATTACTCCAAAAAGTAATGATATAAGCCAAGATTTTTTTCCTTGGGTAATGCGCGGTTTTCCCGGTAAAATTCGCCAACTTGCCTGGTCACAAGCTAAAGCTCAGCTAGATGCTCCTCTATTGGCTGCTTCTAGCGTTGAAAGTATTGTGGTATGGGAACAGGCTAATGATCTGGGCTGGGAAGGTAGATTATTACAACAGCACAGTGGAGTTGTACAAGAACTCGCCTTTCAACCCAATAGCTTCCTACTGGCTTCAGCATCGGAGGATGGCCAGGTTTGTTTATGGCAAAAAGCCAAGAAATTAGCCCAAATTCTCCAAGGCGCACCTAATGGATTCTCCTGCTTAAGTTGGCATCCCCAAGGGCAACAACTCGCCGCTGGAGGTCAGAATGGCGAATTGATGGTTTGGTCATCGTTCTCCCGCCGTGCGACGACGGGAGCTGCGATGACTTCGTCAAAAGTCACGCGGGGTCAAGGATTTAGTAGCCGTTAGCGACTATTACATAAAAAGCCGATTGGGAGATTAATTCCAATTTAAGGACAATTTGTTGTAATTCTTAGTTTAATCGCTTATAGTCTACGGACAATAAGACCTATTGATAGGAGCGATTGTGAATAGAGATCAATTGACACTGCTTGGCTGCTCTGGATCTTTAGCATTTATGCTGTTAACGAGTAATGCTGCAAAAGCTGGCAAGAGCGTGCCTAAAGATTTAGTTGATATAGAGTTTAGAGCGCCTAATGTCGAAGCAGTTAATACACCCGTTGCTCAAGAAGATCCTCAATCTCCACTACAAGACGCATTAAACGTTAATAGTGACAGAATAGGAGATTTAGCCGCCGCTAAGTTTGGTTGTGACTGTGCCGCTCATCGAAACCGGGTAGTTCAGATGCTACAGACAGGCAAGCTAAATCTTAATCAGCGAGCAAATTTTTAGCCTCGCCTCAAGTCTTTCAATTGACGAAAGATTCTAGTTGAGCGATCCACCATTTCCGGGCGAGTTAAAATTCCTTGGTTGGGGCTAAAAAGCACTGCCAGTAAAAATAGCCCGAACCCAACTAATACAATAGATGGTCCTGAAGGGACATTCAAGTAATAGCTAACATACATACCACTGATACTGGAAATTACGCCAATAATCGCACCAAGTACCATCATTTGGTGCAGTTCTTTAACAAATAGATAAGCTGTAATTGCTGGACCTACTAGTAGCGAAACTACTAAGACAACACCTACTGTTTGCATACTGGCAATGATGGTAAGGGTGACGGCAGCCATTAAACCAAAGTAAATTAAATTTACAGGTAGCCCGATTGCTTCTGCTCCATCGCGAGCAAAAGTGTAAAATAGCAGTTCTTTATAAAATAGTTTAACTAAGCTTAAAATAAGCAGAGTAACAACAACTGTACGCCCTACATCAGTCAACGTTACTCCTAAGATATCGCCAAATAAAAAACTATCCAAATCCAACTTATTTCGCAGCAAGGTAATCAGCAGCACACCCAAAGCAAAAAAACTTGAGAAAATTAAAGCCATCACTGCATCAACTTTGATCCGAGTTTGGGAGCGCAACCAAGCAATTAAAAAAGCACTCAAAAGACCAGAGACAAATGCTCCGAATAAAATATTGACTCGCAAAAAAAAGGCGATCGCAAGCCCCGGTAAAACCGAATGCGCCATCACATCTCCCAATAATGCCATCCGTTGCACTATTAGGTATGTACCAACAACTGGGCAGAGAACACCAACCAGAATACCTGTAATTAGAGCATTCCGCATAAATTCAAAAGCTAGCGGTTCTAACAGCCATTCCAGCACGTTTCTACTCCTCCTTACTTCAACAAAAATACATTGTTTCTTTAGATTGATGGAAGCGTTGCGGCTGTGGACAAACACCGTAAGCACATTGAATATTCTCTAGAGTCATCACCTCAATTGGAGAACCATTAGCAATCAACCGTTGGTTCAACAACAGTAGCCGATCATAGTGATTCAAAGCTTCCCCCCATTCATGACAACTTATCAGCAGAGTTTTACCTTGCGCCTTGAGTTCAGCATAAATCTCTAGGATTAGCGCTTCAGTCTTTTTATCTACTGCTGTCAATGGTTCATCAAATAGGAAAAGTTCTGCTTGCTGGGCTATAGCCCTAGCGAGAAATACCCGTTGCTGTTGTCCCCCTGACAATTCCCCAATTTGGCGATCGCGCAGACCGAACATTTCCACCCGTAGCAAAGCCTCTTTGACGACTTCCCTAGATGTACGACTTGGAGCGTGAAACCAGCCTGCATGGGCTGTACGTGCCATCATGACGACATTCCAGACTGTGATCGGATAGTCCCAGTCAATTTGCGAACGCTGGGGAACATAGGCTACCTGTTGCCGTTGTTGCTTGAGTGGTAAGCCTTGATAAATTACTTGACCTTCCCTAATTGGAATCAAGTTAAGTATTGCCTTAATCAGCGTACTTTTACCCGCTCCGTTCGGTCCAATCAAACCTACTAGTCTCCCGGCTGCCAGCTTAAAACAAACATCCGCCAGTGCTTGAATACCCCGATAGTTGACAGATAGGTGACGAACCTCTAGCATACTTGTTTATATAATGATAATCATTCTCATAGACTATATCAAGTTGCTTATGCTGTGTAAACGCTTGCCTACAAAAGGTAGTCGCATCTGGGGTTTAACTACGCTATTGATACTTATGAATCTGAGTGGATGCAATACAGCCCCTCAGACAAATGAGTCTACTACCACTCCTACAGTACCTAGTGTTAATGAGGCTAACACTACTACGGAGCCTCAAGGCGATCGCCCAACCATCGTAGCAACCACCAGCGTTATTTGTGGTTTAACCCAGGAAATTGCTGGCAATACAGTTGACCTCAAATGCTTGATTACATCAGGATCTGATCCTCACGAGTACCAGCCCAATCCAGAAGATAGCAAGGCAATTGAACAAGCTGACTTGATTCTCTACGGTGGCTACAACTTTGAACCAGACTTGATCAAATTAATTAACGCCACCTCAAATCCTGCACCCAAAGTTGCTGTAGATGAAGTCGCCGTTCCTAAGCCGCAACAGTTTGAGGACGAGGGTGAAACAGTTACAGATCCTCATGTTTGGCATAATGCTCAGAATGGTATTCGGATGGCACAGGTTATCAACAAGAGTTTGGCAGAATTAAAAACCAAATCAAGCTGCACTCTACGCTAATAACACGCAAAAACTTACATCGGAACTAGCTCAAATAGATAGCTGGATTAAATCTCAAATTGCTACCATTCCTGCTACTCAAGGTCAATTAATTACTACTCACGATGCGTTTGGTTACTACTCCAAAGCTTACAATGTGCCAATCAAAGGAGCGCTAGGTGGTATTAGTACCGAAGAGAAACCGACACCAACACGGGTGACAGAACTAGTTAAAACTATTAAGACGGCTGGTGTTCCGACAATTTTTGCTGAAGCAACAATTAACCCGAAGCTAATTCAAACTGTAGCTAAAGAAGCGAATGTTAAAGTTTCAGACAGAGAACTTTTTGCCGATGGGTTGGGGGAAAAGGGGACAGAGGGTGACACTTACCAAAAGATGCTGATTGCTAATACGGAAACAATTGTAGAAGGGCTGGGAGGGAAGTACACTGCTTTTCAACCAAAGTAAGTAAGCAACTTTTAGAGCTAATATCGTCTTTGCCACTGGAAGTTATGAGCGAGAATTGAGAGGCACTCCCAAAGCTGGAGCAAGTTTTAAGCCGTTTAAGTTGATATATACAGTTGCAATGCCACGTTGAATCAAGAAAGAATAACCAAGCGCTATACCATCAGTAGGATACTTATGTTTGTACTAGCAATAGTTCTAGGTTTCAGAATTTTTAGAGTGGAAGTGTAACCGTTGACAGCGAAACGCTACTAGTGGTATAGCGACCGTAATCGTGGCGGAAGCTTCTTGATAGCTATATTTTAAACAGGTGTGAGGACAAGGAGAAATGATCAAAACTTTGGGGAACTGTCTACTAACTAATCCAGTTTGTGGAGTAATACTAATTGTTGGTGTTACGGCTGGAAATCCTTTACTAGCAGAAACAACAACCGCTAAAGTAGCTCAACCACTAGCGGCAGAAAATCTAGAGAAGGACTTAATAATCTCAGCAACGCGATTAAATCCATTAAGTGAAATACAAGTAGCTAATACTACTCAGATTGCTAGTAATAGCTTGAGTAATGCTGAGGTAATGCCAGTGCCAGCAGTATCCAATTTTGAACCTCCTAGTGTCGGAGCAATCAGCCAATCCAATCAAAGTGTTGATTCTAACAGCGCACTTTCACAAGTTACATCTGTTTCTCAGCTATCTGACGTTCAACCTACAGACTGGGCGTTCCAAGCGTTGCAATCGCTGGTAGAGCGCTATGGTTGCATTGCGGGATATCCCGATGGTACTACCGCGGTAATCGGGCGCTGACAAGATACGAGTTTGCTGCTGGTGTGAATGCTTGCTTAGATCGCGTCAATGAACTAATTGCCACTGCCGCATCTAACCAAGTCAGTAGAGAAGATTTAACCACACTGCAAAGATTGCAAGAGGAATTTGCAGGCGAACTGGCAACTCTGCGCGGACGTGTAGATGCAGTAGAAGCAGTTACAGCAGAATTAGAAGCAAATCAATTTTCTACCACGACTAAACTTGCTGGAGAAGTTGTAGTCGGGGTAGCAGGTATCGTTACAGGAGAGAATGCTGCTGGCGAGGATCTGGATGACTCAACAGTGCTGGTGGATCGGGCGCGTCTCGAATTTGAAACCAGTTTTACGGGGCGCGATCTTTTGTTTACAAGACTTGCAACCGGAAATTTTGCTGGATTCAGTACAGTTACTGGTACAGCCGAAGGTGAACTTGCTTTTACACAAGATGAAGGCAATGATCTAGGTCTGGAAGTTTTGTTGTATTCCCTCCCCATTAGCGAAAGTACAGAAGTTATTTTTGGCGCAACTGGTACTGCATTTGATGATTTTGCTAGTACAGTTAATTTCTTGGATGGGGACGGTGGCTCTGGGGCGCTGTCTGCTTTTGGGACACGCAATCCAATTTATTACCTGGGTGATGGTGCAGGTTTGGCACTCCGGCAACAACTGGGCGATCGCTTTGAATTGAGTTTAGGATATTTGGCAGGTGAGGCGAATGAGCCAGTAGCTGGTAGTGGTCTACTAAATGGACCTTACAGCGCTCTGGCACAGTTGCTGTTTAAGCCGAGTGATCGCTTCAATATTGGCTTAACTTACATCAATTCCTACAATGCTAATGATACGGGTACTGGTAGCGGTCGGACAAACTTCTCTCAGTTTGATGATGTTTTCTTTGAGGATCTTGGTTTAGAAGCGCTTGATGTCCCAACTAGCAGCAATTCTTACGGAGTGGAATTATCCTGGCAACTCAGCGATAACTTTGTCTTGGGAGGTTGGGTTGGATACACTAACACTCAACTACTCTCTACTTTAGGAGGGCTTGTTGAGCGTGGAGGTATTGATGTTTTTAACTATGCCGTAACTCTGGCATTTCCTGACTTAGGTGGTGAGGGAAATTTATTGGGTTTCGTTGTCGGGATGGAGCCAAAGCTAACTGATACCAGTATCAGCTTAAACCCTACCGCAGTTGCCCAATTAGTAGCGGCAAACCCAGACTTAGCACTTCCAGATTTAGGCGAGGATGAGGATACGTCTTTACATATTGAGGGGTTTTACCAGTTGCAGCTTACAGAAAACATTACCCTCACGCCAGGGTTTATCTGGATTACAGCACCTGACTTCAACAATGACAATCAAGATATTGTGATTGGGGCAGTAAGAACCACGTTCTCTTTCTAAACTCGCTGCTTAAAATAATTTAGCTCATTATTCCCAAGTTGAGCCTGGGGACAATGAGTCTCTGGATATTATCAGGATTGCTAGTAATTCCTGTTAATTAAAAAAACGACCAGCTCACCGTTTCAGCTGGTCTAAAAAGTTTTTGTTACGTTGTCGTCTCAATTTGAGGAAACCCAAACTGCGCGTTCCCAAAGCTACAGCGGGTTACAAACCTAATTGTTTCCTCTTTTGGATCACATTGTAACAGGATACACAAACTTTTTAATTAAACTTCATGGTTTCTTGATATAAGTATCCCAGATGGTAGATGTAGCAACCTATAGTTACAACTCAGGCTGAACTATCTGCATGAGATATGTATTTGTCCGCTGGGGCTGTCCCCAAAGAATACGCTCTTGTTTGTAAATTGCAATGCCTGGCTTAGCTCCCCTAGGCTTATAAACGTGCTTTGGTTCGGTATAAACAACCGACACTTGCTCACTTTGGCGGGAGCGACTGTAGTAGGCGGCAAAGTCAGCTGCAAACTGTAAATCTGCTACATCTGGCACAGCCCCAGGTTCTAGACGCAGTAGCACATGGCTACCTGGAATTTCTTGAGCGTGGAACCAGAGGTCGTAATCCCCAGCCAGCCGAAAGGTCAGCTGGTCATTTTGGCGGTTGTTGCGACCGATTAACAATTCAAAGCCACTGGGAGTGCGGTAACGATGAAAGTTCGTGCTTGGTACTTCGGTAGAACTACGACGACCAGATTCTGGTTCCAAATACCGTTGCTGAATCAACTCCTCACGGATTTCTTTCAGCGCTTCTAGATCTTCTGCTGTTTGATATTTGTCTATTTGATCGTTAGCGTCGCTTAACAAAGTTATCGCCGCTTCTACCTGCTCTAAATACTCAATTTCCGCTTTCACTTCTTTAAGTAGTGGCTCTACAGCAGTTCGAGCACGTTTGAGCTTTTGGTGACGCTTGTAGAGACTTTGAGCATTTTGAACAGCATTTTTCTCCGGCTCCAAATTAATTGTGACTGGGTTGCCAGTGTCAAAGTCCGGCAGGTTAATTAGCTTCATTCCTGGTTCCCAATCTTGGAGGTGAGCCATCAGTAAGTCAGCCTGTTGTCGATACTCGTCTGCACGATCAGATTGCTGCAAGCGTTCTTCAAAGGTACGAGCTTTGAGGCGCAATTTTGCCAAAATATTATTCAGTTTCTGGCTTAGGGCATGGTGTAACTGAGTAAACTCCTGTTGATTTAACTCTATGGTGTAGTAGCGATTGAGCAAGTCTTGCATATCTTTAGCTGGCTCAACACCCCAACCAAGTACTGTGTATCCTTTGTCAGTCCACATTGGTTGAAACTGGGATTTGTCTACAGCTTGCAACCATTCTTGCCAATACCGAAATAGCTGTTGCCAGTCGGACACTGCTAGAGTATCAGTGGATTGATCCGGATCTAGCCCTGCTACTTGCGCGATTGACTGCACCAAAGTAGGGCTTAAACCCCGGTAACTCTTGAGTAGACAGCGACGCACTGCTCCTGGGACTAAGCTCACTCGTTCTTGCCAACGCTGCTGGGATTCGCTCAAACTTGGGATAGCACTAGTTAATGACGGTGGGGGTTCATAAGGCTGTCCGGTTTGAATCGGACGAATGCTGGATTGCTTCTGACTGACTTGATGAGCGGCAGTAACGATGATATTGGTTGAGTCGGTAAGGATAACATTGCTGTATTTGCCCATAATTTCGACGTAGAGATGCCACAGTGCGGCTTCCCCTGGACGACGGGCAAACTGGAGATCCACAACACGCTCCCAAGGCGCGATCGCCTTAATTTCTACCAGTGCCAACCCATTTAGTTGGTGCAGCAGTTGTTGGCTGAAAGTAAACGTATCAGGTATTCGGGGTGGCGATGAGCCGATGCAAATATGAGCAGCTTGGGGATGCCAGCAAATTTCTAGCCACCCTCGCTGATTGAGTGTGCGTAACAACAGCGCAATTGTGTAGCGATCGCGCTGATACACTTGTTCGCTGCGGGCTGGTAGCCAGCGATCGCGTATTTCGCTACAAGCGGCGGTTAGGGTAGTAAAATCAACTGCTTGCAAAACGAGTCATCTTTTAACAGGGGCTGGGAATTAGGGATTAGTGAAGGAAGTTTATTTACTACATGGCAGTACTTTTTATGTTATGAGGTTAAACACTTATCCATCGCTCTACCTAATGAAAGATATCTAAGGGTAGATATGGTTGCAGAATAAAGATCCAGAACCTAAAAACCAGGTTTTTGGGGATTTTAGCCTTGTAAGTCCAAATTTTTGTGGATACCATGAAAAGTAAGTTTTTAAAAGCTTCTCACACGGCGCTTTGCGTTAGTTTTTCATGGACATTCAGCTAATCAACATCGGTTTTGGTAACATTGTATCTGCCAACCGAGTAGTTGCCATTGTCAGTCCAGAGTCTGCCCCAATTAAGCGGATCATTACTGATGCACGAGATCGAGGTCAGTTGATTGATGCAACTTATGGTCGCCGTACTAGGGCTGTAATTATTACCGATTCCAGCCATGTAATTCTCTCGGCAATTCAGCCAGAAACGGTGGCGAATCGCTTTGTAATCAGTCGCGATCAAAATCTAGATAATTAGTCTTGTTTTACGCTAGATCAGATTTAATATATTCACTTAAGAATTTACCCAGATGACGCAACTTTTGCCTACAGACGCTGCTACAACCAACGAATGCCTGCCAAGTGGGAGGCTGATTGTTTTAACAGGTCCCAGTGGAGTTGGCAAAGGCACCTTACTGCGACGGCTACATCAGCGTTATCCAGATCTGTATTTTTCAATTTCAGTAACTACCCGTTCCCCCCGTCAAAACGAGATCCACGGGAAAGACTATTACTTTGTTAGCCGCAGCGATTTTGAACGCATGATTGCTAGCAGTGAACTCTTGGAGTGGGCTGAGTTTGCTGGTAACTACTACGGTACTCCTCGTGAATCGGTGGAAAAGCAAATTTCTCAGGGCAAGTGCGTGCTACTGGAAATTGAGCTTCAAGGAGCACGAAAAATTTACAATATATTTCCTCAAGCCCTCCGCATTTTTATTCAACCGCCTTCTTTAAAAGAACTAGAGCAACGCCTACGCGGTCGTGGTCAGGAATCTGAAGAAGTAATTGCCCGTCGTCTCTGCCGCGCTAAAGAAGAAATTAAGGCGGCTAATGAGTTCGATTTTCAGATTACTAATGATAATATTGAAGCCGCTTTAAAGCAGCTAGAAGTAATTTTATTTGGATCGCGCTAGGCGATCGCGGTAACTCAAGCAGCAGAAAGATTTAATATCTGTAGTCTGGAGTGCCAGCGCTTCACTTACCCGACAGCAAGTAAATAAGCAGATGCCAAACAAAGCGTGATGCCAAAGGCAGATCGCGTGGCGACACAAACCCCTCAGTAAACAGTAGCCTCAATTCATCTGGGGTTAAAATCTTCCCCTGTTCGTTGCCTACAACTTTCATCGCCTAATTTTTGGAATTATCAGCAGACTACACGAAAGTTAGATTTCGTGTAATTAGCACATCAAACCCGCCCAAATAGGTTACTTTAGTTGTTTTGCACAGCCAAAACACTGACTTATTGAGAATAGCTCAACCCCTTGTTAGTGACAAGGGGAGCAAGTTGGCGATTTGTGGGATTAGCGCTTGACCAAATAAATCAAAGTAGCTGTTCCACCAGTAGCAAATAAGACCGCTTTAAAGGAGCCATATTTCAGTATCCCTGGAATATTCCAAAGGTATAGAACGAAAATTGTAGCGGCTATGATGTTCTTCATCAATTCTTAGTCGAATCAGTAGGGGCTTATATGTCTAAGCTACCTTTTTTGCCGCTTGGTTGCACAAAGCTTATGCAAGAAGTCTATTACTTTAAACCTCAAATATAAAGACACAAAGATTGTAAAGTCTGCTTTTCCTAATTTTTAGGAGCAACTACACCTTATCTTTCTTTGTGTCTTCGAGGTTATCTACACCCGTTCCGCAACGGGTACTAAACTATCTCCACAGAATTATGGTACAAGGCTTTGAAGCACTTCAATGTTATTCAACAGGAAGTATGCAACTAGCGCACCGCCAATGCCACCGATTAAAAAACCACTCGCAAAGGTATTCCAGCCCTCCGGCGATCTAAAAGTATCTTGAGACCGGGCTGGCATAACAGTGACAGCAGGCTGACGGGGATTGCTATTAGCATAAAGACCTAAGCTAAGGGTCATAATGGTAACCAGCCCCAGGGTTGAGAGTAACCCCGCTAGGTTTGCTGTGTCTGTATCCCGTAGTGGACCCAGTTTAGCAAAAGGACCAATGAGCCAATAACCATGAGCCATGCCAACTTCTAACCCTCGTCTTAGAGGAGTTATACCTTGACGATAGGCAGGCAAGTTATTGATGAACCATTTGCTAAGACTAGAATTATTAATCGGCGTTTCTAGATTTCCCCGCTGAGGATCGCGCCCTGCTGGAAAAACAACCTCTCGATTTCGGGGATCACTAGGGCTATCTTTTGATCTACTTATCGCTTCCACCATATTTTTTGTTGGTATTTAAATGAAGTAGTTGCATTATTTTATGTGAGAGGCTGACCTTAACTATCAGGATCGAAACTCAAGTTTAGAAAAATTAACCTGATAGGCAATGTTAAAAAATAACCTTGGCGTTAAGACACGAGGCAGGCAAATATTATTTTAAAAACTAAAATTGAAGAATAAAGTTTGAATTTGTACTTCATTCTTTATTCTTCAGCAATACACATTTGGGGCTAACAGTCTAGGTCTTAATCATGCTTAATAGTCTGTGACAATTGATGTCGCCCCAAACTATTTAAACAAACCTTGGATTACTTCAACATTAGAAAGCAGCAAGTAACCTAGTACAGCACCGCCAAGACCACCATAGAGAAAACCAGTGGCATACTTGTTCCAGCCCGCTCCTGTTTTTAGCTCGGCTGGAGGCTCAGGTGTACCAATAGCTCCAAACGGTGGTTTCGGATTGCTATTAGCGTAAAGGAATATAGCACCAGCTGAAAACACAATTAAACCAATGCCAGAAAGTAACCCAGCTCTATCCGCAATATCTGTGTCCCGAAGTGGACCTAGTTTAGCAAAGGGATTAATAATCCAAAAACCATGAGCAATACCGGTTTCTATCCCTCGTCTTAAGGGCGTGATACCTTTACGATAGGCAGGCAAGATACTAAGGTACCACTTAACGAAACCAGAGTTATTGATTGGCGTTAACAAATTACCAGTTTGCGGATCGCCAGCTGGAAATACTACCTCTCGATTTCTGGGGTCAGTGGGGCGATTTTTTGATGCATCTACTGCTTGTACCATATATTACTTTTAGATTTAGATAAACTATGTGATTATCTTATGGGAATAAATACAAGGGAATTTCAGTCTTTAGAGTGAAGTTTACAAAATTTTATTAAGCTGATTGTTACCTATTAAAAACGGTTGAAACTCGCGATATAACGAGCAAATCGCGAGTTTCAAAATTCTGTTGCCTCGGTACGAGTTTATAGCAGATTTACTTAAATTATGCTGCTACTAAAGTTCCTTCCTGAAAAAAAATAGGTAAATATCCAAGCTTTATGCAACCGATTTTAAAACACTTTTTTTATTAGTCTGGTTCACGGAGTCATTAGTCATTAGTTACTCTTGATGCTTATCCTGCCGTAGATAGTAAGCTATTTTTGAGCAGAGTATTTCAACTAATAACTAAGGACTAATGACTCGCGTCGCGCTTTGATTTATGGATTCGGGAACATCAAGATATCAGGGAAAAAGTAATTAATTACAGCCCAGGTAGTGAATGAAACTACTACAGAAACAACAGCAAGAACTGGCGCTAGGGAAAGATACTGAAGGAAATACTTTGGTTGGTCGTCTTTATTCTGCATGAAGTCAAGCTCCAAAATAAGTAAATTAACGTAAGCTGAATTAACGGATGGAAATCGGAATTTCTTCGTCTTTGGCAACTAATTCGCCTGACAGCAATTCTTTAATCGCACTTATAGGCCAGGTAGCGCCTCCTAAACCACATTTGATTGCCAAAGGAACATCGATAGCGATTTCTTTGCTTTCAGGGGAAGCACCTGCCATTTTTTTAACCGCTCGGATATAAGAGCGACCCATCCAGCCAATCCAACCAGCGATATAGAGGAAAGCGAGACCTGGAAAGGTAATGTCACCAAGATGACCAGCGCGACCATCTACAATCAGACGTGGTAGACCCTCTGGACCGCACAGAGCATTGTTATCGATATAATACTGAAATCGATTTTGGGCAGATCTAGTATCAGTTGAGGCACGAGCGGTTTGCGCCCGTTGGAGAAACTCAGGTGAGTCACCACAAGGTACAAGACCAGCCCCTAGCGCTTTTGCTGGTGGGGTAAAATTGAGCCACAACCCAATCACAAGCATTAAAGCCAACAATCGTCGCATAAAATTGTTTACCTTTATTACAAAACAAAAAGTTTGTTGTACAAGCGGATTTGCGGTGTATCTTAGGCTTCTCAAAAGCAAAAAGCTTTGTGGAGTCATCCTCCCCAGCCAACTGCCATTAAAACTCCTATCCTTCGACAAAATCCTAGACAACGCAGCTTGTACAGGCTTTTTTACAGAACTTGGAAGTTATCATACTCTTGAAGCGCGATCGCCGAAAGTTTAAGTAAATAAAAGTTTAAGTTTCGCAAAACTTGCCCATTCATCTTTATAGATAAATTTTCAATGTCAACTGTTTTAGCAATTGAAACTAGCTGTGATGAGACTGCCGTAGCAGTTGTTAAAAATCGTCAAGTTTGTAGTAGTATTATTAACTCTCAAATTCCAGTCCACCGCCAATATGGCGGAGTAGTGCCAGAGGTAGCATCGCGCCAACACTTAGAAACAATTAATCAGGCGATCGCCCAGGCAATAGCACAGGCGCAACTGCCCTTAACAGCAATTGATGGCATTGCGGCAACTTGTGCGCCTGGACTTGTCGGAGCGTTGTTGGTGGGTTTAACTGCGGCAAAAACTTTAGCGATGGTGCGGCAATTGCCCTTTTTAGGAGTTCATCATCTAGAAGGTCATATTTACGCTAACTACTTGAGTGAGCCAAGTTTAGAGCCGCCTTTTTTAAGTTTGCTAGTTTCTGGTGGTCACACCAGCTTAATTTATGTCAAAGATTGTGGTGTGTACGAAACCCTAGGAGAAACCCGTGATGATGCAGCGGGTGAAGCCTTTGATAAAGTAGCGCGGTTGTTACAACTGGGATATCCTGGTGGTCCTGCTGTGGACAAGCTACCCAAGAAGGTAATCCAGACGCATTTAGACTACCAGAGGAAAAGTTTCCCTACCGGATGGAGGTTATCATCCTTATGATTCAAGTTTCAGCGGCTTAAAAACGGCGGTACTACGACTAGTGCAAAAACTAGAGCAATCACAACCACTGCCAGTAAAGGATGTAGCAGCTAGTTTTCAGGAGACAGTGGCGCGATCGCTAACCAAACAGCGATCGCTTGCGCCCTCGATTACGGTCTCAGTACAATTACTGTTGGTGGGGGTGTAGCAGCTAACAGCGGTCTCAGAACACATCTTTTGGCAGCCGCTGCCGCTCACAACCTGCGAGTGCTATTTCCTCCCCTAAAATTCTGTACCGATAACGCCGCGATGATTGGCTGTGCCGCAGCTGACCATCTCAATCGCGGTCATACCTCCCCCTTAACGCTAGGTGTCCAGTCACGGCTAGCAATTACTGATGTGATGCAAGCTGTATCAACATTAAGAGTAATCACTTCTGTTAACAATGTGCAGAGAGGAAAATGTATATTTAATTCCTCTTCTCGCCAGCCACCTCAACGGTACAGCAACAAACAGGAGGAATTATTCTGTCCGTTTTTGCCTTGGAAAAATACCCGCCCCTGCGCCTAATTATGCTGGATAAGGATAGAGCGGATTAGACTAGCAACAATATCCGGCTGCTCTACCATTGCTAGGTGTCCACAATCAGGAATTTCAATAACATTATCTCCACAAGATTTAAACAGCGGGTGAAAGCTTGCTAGATGGCGGACGTACTTCGGTTCCATAATCTTGTCTTTAGCTCCGGCAAAAAAATAAACTGGCTGCTTCAACTGGGAAACTAACTGGGGTAAGCGGTTGATTTCTGCTTCAGTTGTAGAGTTCAGTAGCGTTCCCACAGCAGCCTCTGGATGAGCCACTACGAAATCAATCACTCGTTGACGACCCCAACAGCGAGCGATTACTTTAGCCACATTTGCTCGCATAAACAACAAATCAATCAAAGGCAACTGGCAGAGCCAACGAGGGCGGAATTTTAACAACTGCTGCCCAAGTAGCGAAACTGCTCAAAGGCTTCCTTAAGATAAACCCCGCCGCCCGCGTTAATACAGATTACTCCTTTGATACATTCAGGCAACTGGTTAGCTGCCCACAGTGCAATAGTGCCTCCCAGTGAATGACCAATTAACCAAGCACTGCTAATATTTGAACTTTGGAGTAAAACTGCTAAATCTTGAGCATAGGCAAGCTGGAGTATAGCAAGGCGAGTTTATAGTAGACGCTTGCCTGTCCAACTTATCCTTGGGGCTTTAAAAGGGACGTATCTACTAAGGTAGCATCAATATTACTAGGCAGGCTTAAAAAATTTTGCTGATAGTTTGCTTCGGCTGCTGATTTACTCTGCGACTGACCAAAACCGCGCAAATCATAAGCTAAACATTGGTAATCTGGTGCTAATCGCTCAATCAGCGGTTGCCAGTACCCACGACTTAGAAGCCAACCGTGGATAAAAACTAAAGCATGGGAATCTGTCGTGGGGTTCGTTAGCTCGTAAGCGTGCCGAACTCCCAAAATTTCAATAGTTGCCATACTTCTATCGTATCTTTAGAAGTCACCAGAGCAATTGATATTTATTCACGGAGTAGGATAATCAGACAGCTTATTCCTTGTAATTTAGTGGGCAGCTCTTTGTTGCATATTTTGTTCCTCTAATTAGTTCACATCCTGTAATCGCTCCCAATTTTTATAGCACTCTTTTTGAAAGGCAATCACTGGTACACCCAGGCTCAACCTATGCCCCACAAAATTATTGATTGTTAAGAAATATTCTTACCAAAAAGCCTGTTCTCCTGTAAGGACAAAGTGCTAAAGTTAAAAACAGCTAGGTTTAGATAGATACAATTACACTCATTAGCCCTCTGTATTGAGACCCTCTAATCTAACCTCGTCTATAGTGCTTTAAAGCCTATATCTCAGGGTTACTAAGAGTTGCTAGGTAAGTGGATTACCAAAAAAAATTGATATAGTGTCAAACTAGCTAGTGAGTCATTATAGTTTTATTACCCGAACCAAATTGGCATGGGTTTTTGGAAAAGCTGGTTTAGCGGTTCTGAAGTTGCTGGAACCAAGACAACCCTTATTGAGGAGAATAGTGTTGAATCTGTGGGCGGTTCCCCCCAAACTAGCGATCGCATTATTTTCAGTAGCGAACGTGATATTGACCTCTACGAATTAGAGGAACTTTGCGATGCCGTCGGTTGGTCGCGTCGCCCAATGCGTAAGGTAAAAAAAGCTCTGGAGCATAGTTTTCTTGTAGCCTCAATGTGGGAGGTTCGAGGAACTCAGCGGCGGCTAATTGGTTTTGCCCGCGCCACTTCAGACCATGCTTTTAATGCCACGATTTGGGATGTCGTGGTTCACCCGATTTTCCAGGGTAAAGGTCTTGGCAAGTCTTTGATGAAGTACATGATCAAGAAGCTCAGGAGTGAAGACATTAGCAACATTACTTTATTTGCCGATCCCCAGGTTTTGGATTTCTACCGGGGTCTCGGTTTCATGTCTGACCCAGAAGGCATAAAAGGAATGTTTTGGTACCCTAACTAAAAGAAATGCAGGCGGTAGGGCGATTATTCTAAATTTCGGTTGTTGTGTTAAGCTATTAAGCGAATCTGTCTAAATCCGGGATGTAGCGCAGCTTGGTAGCGCGCCTGCTTTGGGAGCAGGATGTCGCAGGTTCAAATCCTGTCATCCCGATTTTTGTTAAAACCACTATAGGCACCGCTCACTAAAAGCGGTACACGGCTATTGATTTAGCTTTTACTCGACCTTCATAGTTATTCCATAGTTAAAACATTTAGTTGATTAGTCAACTGAGTGTGAATCAAAATAATGTTTAATCTCAGCGCTATGAAGCAAAAGACAAATAGCAAAATCCTTAGCACCAGTTTGTACGTGAGTTGCTGGTAAATGATCAAGAAGAGGTAATTGAGATTATCCCCAGTCTGGGAAAAAAACTATCCAAGTTAACTTGTTTTATTTAAGCTTTAAGAATGGCGCTTGGAACCTTCGACTAGTCGTAGCGTCTGCTAAACTTGCTAACTAAAGCAAAAGTAAAGTTAATTGCACGTTAATATAACTAGAATTAGTTAAGCGTGTAAATTATCTAATTAGTCTTCACTCTATTTGGCTATTGATGCCAGGAGCAGTCATGAAATCAATGAGTCGCTGGGGCGCAACGTTGGGTATAGCCGGGAGTGCCATAATAGGATCTTCTCTGGTGGGCATTATGCAGGTGCTGGCTTTGCCTCAAGAGCAAATTGTAAAAAAGCTGGGAGCGGTTCCTGTATTTACAATTACAGATAACAAGGGAGCACCATTAGTTGCTTCGGTGCCAAATACCCAAAATCAGGGTTCAGCTTCAAATCCGCAAAAGAAGATGTCAGTAGCGGGTGTTTTTATCAATCAACGCGATGCTCAGGCATTTGTGCAGAAGCTAGAGAAAGAAAATCCAGAATTGGCGAAAACGGTACGGGTAGTACCTGTTTCCTTGGGAGAAGTCTACAAGTTGGATCAAGCGAACCAAGACAAACCAAATTCTCTGGATGTTGCTTATCTACCATCACAGCAGCAGGTTGATGCGGCATTAAATTTACTGCAACAGAGTGGCAAAAAGGAGGCGAACTTTAATGGAACTCCCTTATTCGTTGCTACAGCAGGAAAAGATAAAGGGTACTTGACGATTAAACAAGCCGATCAGCAAGTAATTCCTTTCTTTTTAACAAAGAAGAATTGCAGAGTATGTTAGACCGCTTCAAGCAACAACAGCCGAAGATGGGCTTCTACGGTTGCAATTCAGGTTGTTAACCTAGAAGGAGTGCTGCAAACACTAAAAACTCGCAACGACAAGCAGTTGAACCAAATTGTCCTCGTCCCGCCAAAAGAATCAATCGAATTCGTCCGCTCACTTCAGCCTGCATCTAGCCAAAACCGAACTCCCGCTAAGCCTCAAGCTACGCCTCAACGCTCCGCGCGTTAGACAGATAACGATAAGCAGATGTGGGTATCTGGTTTAGAACTTTGGCAGTGGCGTAATATTGCTCAAAAAGCAGCGATCGCTGCTAAAGTTTCAATTGCAGAAGTGGACTGGCTACTGCAAGAGTTAGCGGGGCTAGATAGATTGGCACTGCGGCTAGAGTCTTTCAAACACTTGGCTAAAATTGAGCTACAACTGCCTCTAAAAGAATTGGAATTGCTGTGGCAGCAACGACTTAACCAGCGATTGCCAGTTCAGTACATTGCTGCTGTAGCACATTGGCGGCATTTTAAAGTAGCAGTTTCTCCCGCTGTTTTGATTCCCCGACCAGAAACAGAGTATCTAATTGATTTAGCAGTTGCAGCTAAAAACAGTGATCGCAACCTAGAGCAAGGACACTGGGCGGATCTAGGAACAGGTAGTGGAGTAATTGCCCTGGGACTTGCAGATGCGTTGCCAAGGGGGATGATTCACGCTGTTGATTACAGTCTAGAAGCTAGTGCGATCGCTCAGATCAATGCCCAAAAGTTGGGGTTCACAGACCGAATTAAGTTTTATCAGGGTTCTTGGTGGGAACCTCTAGCATCACTTAAAGGGCAGGTAAGTGGTATGGTGGCAAACCCACCCTATATTCCTAGTTCTCTAGTGCCGCAGTTACAACCGGAAGTGGCGCATGAACCTCTTTTAGCTCTTGATGGTGGTTTGGATGGCTTGGATTGTATTAGACATCTTATAGAAACATCTCCCACTTATTTGCGACCAGGTGGCATCTGGCTGATTGAGATGATGGCAGGACAGGCTCAAACTGTAACTCAATTACTCCAAAATCAGGGTAATTACTGTAACATCCAAATTCACACTGATTTAGCTGGAATTGAACGCTTTGCTCTGGCTTATCGATGTCAAGCGTGATGGCGAAGAGCGAGAAGTATAAATTATTACTCCCCTGCCCCCCTGCCCCCCTGCTCCCCTGCTCCCAATGACACAAGTTTCAATGGCAGAACTCATAGTTGGGCTACGTTCTGGCTGTTTGGCAAGCTTTCCAACAGATACAGTGCCAGCCCTAGCAGCTTTACCTGAGCAAGCTGAGTTAATATTTACGGCAAAGCAGCGCAGCCAAGACAAGCCACTGATTCTAATGGCAGCTAGTGCAGCTGATCTTTGGTCTTTTGTAGCGGGTAGTGTAGAAGAATGGCAAATTTGGCAGCAAGTGGCTTCATTGTACTGGCCAGGAGCGCTAACGTTGGTGCTACCAGCATCAGAACGTGTCCCAAAGGCAATAAATCCTACTGCTCCAAGCACAATTGGATTGCGTGTACCTAACTGCGCGATCGCCCTGAGCATCCTGTCGCAAACTGGTCCACTTGCCACCACCAGTGCTAATTTATCAGGGCAGCTGCCCTTGCAAACCATGGCAGAAATTACCGCTCAGTTTCCTGATGTCTTGACCTTAGCAAAAGAATTAGCAGTTAATAGCGTCGGTATTCCTTCTACTGTTGCTAAATGGACGAGTAGCGGTTGGGAGATTTTGCGGCAAGGAGCGGTCAATATATAGTTTTGAGTTTTGAGTTTGAATCATAAAAATGAGCTGGAGTAACTGGATATATTTAGGCGTAGGACTAGGACTGGGGCTGGGCAGTCGTTGGTTATTTGAATCAAAGCAAGTATCTCCAGCACCGCTTAGTACTTTAGAAGTTAAAAGTCAGAATGAGCAATTAATTTCCCCTTCTAATGCTAACCAGGACGTGCCAGCTTTATTGTCACAGCTAAAGCAAACCCAGCTAGCATACCAACTAGCACACGAAATCAGCCAGTTTAAAGCGGGGTTTTTAGTGCGGACTTCCCATGAATTGCGATCGCCCCTTAATAGCCTAATTGGTCTGCATCAGCTAATTTTGTCGGATTTATGTGACAACCCCGCTGAAGAGCGAGAATTTGTTGCCCACGCATACAACTCAGCACTGAAGCTGGTAAAACTGTTGGATGAAATTCTCAGTGTTGCCAAGATAGAACACGCTACCGACCAGCTAGAAATTCAGCCTTTGAATCTAGCTTCGGTATTGGAGGAAGTCTACAATTTAACTCATCTGCTAGCAGCAAATAGGAATTTCACTATCCAGCTATCACCTACTCAGCCAGAAATTTATATTTTGGCAGATCCCCGCTGGCTGAGGCAGGTCTTAGTAAATTTAGTAGATACTTGCATCACCCAGATGCAAGAGGGCAGTATCAATGTTTCAGCCCAGTCTATATCAGCAACTCAGTTAGTTTACGTCTGGCTTGATGTCCCATTACCAGCAAGTGCTTGGTCTGAACCGATTGATTTAATTGCATCCGAACCTAAGATTACCGAACAAATCAAAGAGAATATTTCACCATCTTCTGGAATGAGCCTCCTGCTAAATCAGACACTTCTAGAAGTTATGCGAGGTCGCTTAGAAATCCTGGCAACTTCAATAGATGCGCCTGAATCTTTTACTCGGATTCAACTAACTATCCCCCTGGTGCTTCCTGAAACTGCATTTCTTGAGCAGGAAGCTTAGCTGGTGGCTGGTTGTAAAGTACCATTGTGGTACTAGAGTTAGATGCAAAACCAATACGTTCGTAAAAACGCTGCTGGTGAGTAGTCATTAGGTAGACGCGCTCTACTCTGTTAATTCGAGGATGGCTTAAGACTGTTTCTACCAATTTGCGTCCTAGTCCAGCGCCGCGATAGTCAGGGTGAATTACCACATCCCAAATAGTAGCGCGGTAGATGCCATCGGATATTGCCCTGGCAAAACCAATTAGTCGGTCTTTATCCCAGACGCTAACAACTGGGTTACTGTTGGCAATAGCTATGCTTAAATCCTCAATCCTGCGCTTTTTTGCCCAGAAAGAAGCCACCTCAAACAGTGCTTGCAATTGGATAAGTTCATGGGACTTGCGATCGCGAAGGAAACCGTCTTCAGCAACGCAGAATTGAATATGGCTACAATCCATAATTCCTTACTTTCAGCCGCAGATATTATAATTTTAACTTTTTATTTTTCTGAGAATGCCATACTTTAAAGGGTAAAACTGTTACTGGCAAACCCTCTTCCACAGCGGATGACTCTGTCCCTGCTGCCGAATCCGGTAAACCTGCTGTTCTAGGCGCTGCTGTTCTTGTTGTGGTAGCCCTAAGAGAATGTTACGACTTTGCCAAACTAAGACGGAAACAGTCATCCCAATACATAAAGCCAGACCAAAGGTTGGCAGTGGATTGTAGTAAAGCCCATATTGTACAGCTACCCAGGTAAAATATTGCCGCCAGAGTGCAATTTCTGAACGCAGACCCCATAAGCTTAAGAGTCCGATGCTGACCCAGAGTAAACCTACTACCAACCATCTGCCGTAGACACTCAACCGATGTAATCTTTGCACTTGCAGTTTGAAGGTTGGATCGATTTGCAGATGCTGCAACTGACTCTAAAGGCGTTTCTTCATGCTGTTCCATAGAATGATTAGCGCTCCTTAGAGGATATGAGCAATCGCGCCTTGACTTATCAGGATGCATCAACAGGCTCGGAAACGGCGATCGCACCAGGAGGCTTAGATTGACCTGTCTGCTCCCGCCACCAAGAAAGTAGGGTACCAGCGATAAAAATACTAGAATAAGCCCCGCTACTAAATCCCACAATTAGGGCGAGGGCAAAGTATTTTCAATGTTTCGCCCCCAAATAGAAACAGGGAAAATAGGGTGAGCATGACGGTCAATGTAGTGTTAATTGACCGTGTCAGCGTTTGATTCACCGCGTCATCTACAACATCACTGATCAGGGCGATCGGGATACATTTTCAAGAGTTCCCGAATTCGGTCATAAATTACAACTGTATCGTTAACTGAAAAACCAGTAATTGTCAACAGAGACACAATAAACAAGCTGTCAACTTCAACACCAAGCACCAGACCCAAAATTGCAAAAACTCCCACGGTGACGAAGACATCATGCAATAGAGCCACAATCGCTAATACTGCAAAGTCCAACTGAAACCGCAGGCTAATGTAAATCGTAATGCCGACAAAAGAAACAATTAGCGCCAGCAACCCGGAGCTTAACAACTGGCGACCAATAGTGGGACCAACGGTGTCAATTTGAGTTGCTTGCGGCGCAAAAGCCCCAATTTTTTCGCTTAATGCCTTTTGCAGGGTGGTACGTTGATCGACATCTAATGTTTTAGTACGAATCGAGACTCCATGCTGCTCTTGACCCAAAATTTGGATGCTGCTATTTGCCAGACCTTGTTCAGCCAGTACATCCCGAACAGCTGCAATATCAACTGGTCGAGCACAATTATTTTGTTGCGAGCAATCCAGTTCAAACTGAAGCCTAGTACCTCCGACAAAATCTAGACTCGGACGCAGAGGTACCCCTAGTTGTTGCCAGGAAATTAAGATGGCAATGAGACCGCTGAGAATGATCGCCGCCGAAACCGTCCACCATAATTTTCGTGCTTTGTTAATCCTAAGTTTCATTATGCTACCTCTGCCTTTTTTAAAGTTGGCAGGTTCGGACAAAAAGTTCTGGCTTCCGCAACGCTGGAATTGCGATCGCCAAAAACATTAAGGTACGACTACAAGTAATTGCTGTAAACATACTCACCGCCACCCCTAAAGCTAAAGTCAGCGCAAAGCCCCGTACCAGTCCAGCCCCCAACCAGAACAGTGCGGCACAAGCAATCACTGTCGTAACGTTGCCATCTAAAATGCTAGAAAAGCGCGCGGTAGAAACCAGATTCTACAGAGCGATACAAGGATTTACCTGCTCGCAATTCTTCCCTGGTGCGCTCAAAGATTAAAACATTTGCATCAACTGCCATCCCAATGCTGAGAATAAATCCCGCAATTCCGGGAAGAGTCAAAGTAACGCCCAAAAGAGCAAACGTAGCCCATGTCAGCAAAGAGTAGATAATTAGTGCCAAATCTGCAATTAAACCTGGTAGTCGATAGTAGACAACCATGAATATTAATACTAAGAGCAGACCACCGACACCAGCATAAATGCTGCGTTGAATGCTGTCTCGTCCTAATGTTGCCCCAACAGTACGGTTTTCGACAATTTCTACTGGTACAGGTAATGAGCCACCGCGCAGCTGGATTGCTAAGTCGCTTGCTTCTTGGGTTGTAAAGCGACCAGTAATTATGGCATTGCCACCTGTAATCCCAGCGGCAGCAAATTCTGGACCAACCGTAGGAGCGCTAATCAAATCTTTGTCCAGAAAAATACCAATGCTGCGTCCGGTTCCGGCAAGGTTTTTTGTTAGTTCTGCAAAAAGTTCACCACCGCGCTGATCGAACTGGATCGCTACATTCCAGTTATTGCCACTTTGGGTAGGTTCAGCGAAGGCATCCTTAAGGTTTTTACCAGTTAGACCCTTGTTTTCAAACAACTCGGCGATCGCTTGATTATTCTGCTGAATCGCTGCCTGATTTTTGGCGATCGCCGCAGCGTCCCCATTTCTCAACTTTTCCTGCAATGTTCGCAGTTCTTGGCGAGACGCTTGGAAAGCAAAAAGTTGCGTTTCAGTCCCTGGCTTTTGCGCCCGAAACTCTAGCTGCGCCGTACCACCTAGCACTCGTTCGGCTTGTTCTGGATCACTTACTCCGGGTAGCTGCACCAAAATTTGATCCTGTCCTACTGTCTGCACCACTGGTTCAGACACGCCAAGACCATTAATTCGATTTTCTACTACTCTTTGAACTGCTTCCAACTCTCGCTCAGTGATTTGCTTAATTTCCTCTGAGGGCTTCACCTGAATAGTTAACTGCGAGCCTCCTTGGAGGTCTAATCCCAAGGGAATCGGAATCTTAATAATCACCGTGATTGCGGCGATTACCAGGACTATGATCAAAGCTAATAGCGATCGCTGTCTTTGCATACCATGACCCAAAATAGTTTTGAGCAGAGCGTTTCCGTTGGCTCCTGACTTTCAAAAGTCAGGAGAACGGCGGTTTTGAGTTGTTAGACTTGCTTTTTCTCGTGAGCGCTAACTACTTTCGCGCTCACTGATAACAACTATTTTGCCCTACTAAGGCGAGAGTAAGTGCTTCCTCTGTGCTAACTACTAAACCCGCAACGCTACCATTTTTTGCACGGCTTCTACAATTTGCTCTGGCTGCACAATCGTCAGTCGTTCCAGCGCCCCATTATAGGGAGTGGGAATATCCTGGGAAGACAGCCGCAGCACGGGTGCATCTAGTTCGTCAAACAGGCGATCATTAATTGAGGCAGTCAATTCTGCGCCAATTCCGCCAGTTCTCATGCACTCCTCCACAATAATTACGCGATGCGTTTTCCTGATAGAAGTGCCAATCGTATCAAAATCCAGTGGTTTTAAAGATATCAGGTCAATTACTTCTGGATCGTAACCGTCCTTTTCCAGTGTTTTCACTGCTTGCAGCGTATGATGACGCATCCGCGAGTAGGTAAGAATTGTAACATCTTCTCCTTGTCGCACTACTTCTGCTTTATCCAAAGGCAGCACGTACTCTGATTCTGGCAAGTTTTCTTTCAAGTTGTAAAGTAGAACGTGCTCAAAGAACAGCACTGGATTATTATCACGGATAGCTGATTTGAGCAGACCTTTAGCATTGTAGGCTGTGGAACAGGCAACAATTTTTAAACCAGGAACCGCCTGAAAGTAAGCCTCTAGCCGCTGTGAGTGTTCTGCACCCAATTGTCGCCCGACACCCCCAGGACCACGAATTACCATTGGAATTTTGAAATTGCCACCGGAGGTGTAGCGCAGCATTCCAGCATTGTTGGAGATTTGGTTGAAGGCGAGGAGCAAAAAGCCCATGTTCATGCCTTCAATTATCGGTCGTAGACCTGTCATAGCTGCTCCAACTGCCATGCCAGTAAAGCTATTTTCAGCAATTGGGGTGTCTAACACTCGGAGGTCGCCATATTTTTTGTATAAGTCTTTGGTAACTTTATAAGAGCCGCCGTAGTGACCTACGTCTTCGCCAAGAACAAATACAGTTGAGTCACGCGCCATTTCTTCGTCAATAGCTGCACGCAGGGCGTTAAAGAATAGAGTTTCTGCCATTTAAAAGTATTGAGTGTAATTGTTTAATTTAGAATACTAACGTTTTGCAATTGTAAATGCTGTGGGCGATCGCAATTAAAATTAAACTGCCCCAAAAGTGGTAATGCTCTTTTAGGGTGCTGTAACTAGTCACGTTAATTCCCATCCCTGCGTTAAAATTTTCAAGCTGATAATCGCGATCGCACTGACTTAATTTAATGCAAATCAACTGGCAACCCGCCAAAACTTACGAAGATATCCTTTACCATAAAACCGACGGCATCGCCAAAATCACCATCAATCGTCCACATAAGCGAAACGCCTTTCGTCCTCAAACAGTTTTTGAACTGTATGACGCTTTCTGCGATGCCCGCGAAGACATCAGCATCGGTGTAGTTCTGTTCACAGGTGCTGGTCCTCATACTGATGGTAAATATGCTTTCTGTGCTGGGGGCGATCAAACTGTGCGCGGCGCAGCTGGCTATGTTGATGATAATGGTATTCCACGTTTAAATGTACTGGATCTCCAACGTCTGATTCGCTCAATGCCTAAAGTCGTAATTGCGCTTGTAGCTGGCTATGCGATCGGTGGGGGTCATGTCCTGCACTTGATTTGCGATCTCACAATTGCAGGCTGATAATGCAATTTTTGGGCAAACTGGTCCGAAAGTAGGCAGCTTCGATGGCGGTTTTGGGGCAAGCTATCTTGCCCGAATTGTTGGTCAAAAAAAGGCGCGGGAAATTTGGTTTCTCTGTCGGCAATACACTGCGGCGCAGGCGCTGGAAATGGGTTTGATTAATTGCGTTGTCCCAGTGGAACAGCTAGAACAAGAAGGCATTGAGTGGGCTAACGAAATTTTAGCAAAAGTCCGATCGCGATTCGGTGTCTGAAAGCTGCCTTTAATGCTGACTGTGACGGTCAAGCTGGTCTGCAAGAATTGGCAGGGAATGCCACCTTACTTTATTACATGACTGAAGAAGGCTCTGAAGGTAAACAGGCTTTTTTAGAAAAGCGTCAACCTAATTTTCGTCAATACCCCTGGTTGCCTTAGATATCGTTAAATCCGTTGATATCGCATTCCTGGTAGCTGAGACACCAACCCCATGAGTTCTAACTGCAACAAGGCACTAGAAACTGAGCCAGTTGAATAGCCAGTTTGTTGCACAATCAAGTCGAAGGGCATAGATTCTAAGGCGATTACTTCTAGCACTTGCTTCAGTTCTGGCTCCAAATTTGGCAAATTTAGTTCGCTTGATCTGGTCTTAACTACATCAAGTTGTGGTATTGCTCCCAGCATTTTTAACAACTCGTCTACTTCCCTGACAATCTGCTGCGCTCCTTGGCTTAGTAGTCTTAAACAGCCTTGCGATTTATCATCATCCAATCTCCCTGGCATTACATAAACGTCTCGGCAAAAATCATTGGCAAAACGCGCTGTAATCAAAGCACCTGATTTAGCCGGAGCTTCCATCACCAACACTGCACGACTCAACCCAGCAATAATTCGGTTACGGCGGGGGTGGGCGCGATCCGGTGGCGTTTTAGCGGGATACTCACTTAAAACTAATCCCTGATTCAGAATCTGGTTGTAAAGCTCGCGATTGCGCGGCGGATAAACAATATCTACCCCAGTACCTAAAATAGCTAAAGTTCGTCCACCTGCTTCTAAACAGCCGCGATGAGCTTCGGTGTCGATTCCTTCTGCCATGCCAGAAACAACAGTAAAGCCATTTTCAGCCAAAGCCGTACTGATTTTGCGAGTCCAACGCTTGCCGTATTCTGAAGGATCGCGAGTCCCAACAATACCAACAAGCGATCGCAGTCCTAAATTTTCTTGAAGTTGAACTTCACCACGATAGTACAATACTGGCGGTGGACTAGGAGTTTCTAGCAGCAAGCGAGGATAGTCTGCATCCGCTGGTGTCCAGAAGTTCGAGTTTTCCTGCTGATGTTGAGTCAAGAGTTGTGCTGGGTTTAAGCGCGATCGCTCTGCCGTCACCACCTTAATTGTTTGCGCTCCAAACCCTTCCACTTCCCCTAAAGCAGATGGATGAGCTAACCACGCCTCTGCCAACGTGCCAAAGTGTTGTTGCAGCCGACTCAGCAAAACTGGACCAATCCCGGCAATTTGTGACCAAGCAAGCCAAAAAGCACGTTCTTGTACCAATTAAATATCCTCATAATTGCTTTAGGCTCTCAAATTCAGAAAACGCGCATAAATATAAGCGATTGCTTCAGAAATGACTGAGCGCACACCTTCACTAGAACTCCACCAGTTATTTGGCTCATAATCTCGCGTTTTTACCGCAATCACACCTGTTTTAATCTTTGGCGCAAGTACTTCTTTAAATATCAGCCAACTCCTGCGGGCATGGACATCAAATGTATAAAGATTTATTGATTGTACCTTTAAATTTGAGTTCAATAACCACTGTCGAAACGTGACAGCAGAGGCATAAGTCCGATCTTTGATCACATCAGGTGCAGTAACAGCTATCAGCTTCTCTTTGCCAAACCCAGTGCCTTCAACGTTGCTGCCGAAAGTTCTGCAAATGTTTTATATTCAGCCAAATAATATCCTGTTGGCAAAGGACCGCCCGTAGTAACTATTTTTTTGTAGGAGCCGTTTTCAAATTCAGTAAGCGCGTGTTTTAGTGCGTAGTCTGGCAACCATCCTTCAACAACTAATACATCTGCTTTAACAGGCGAAGTTACGGACAGAAATGGCTGGATATGAGTGATTGTAAAAATAATTAAAGTAGCGGTAAAAGTAATCATAACTACCCACCCCTGAATCGTAAGCGTCCACTTTTCTTGGCGATGTATTAAACGTATTCTTGGGACTTTTTTTTGGTAGATTTTGCTAGGCATTAGGCGATCGTTCAGTCAAGTTACTGAACGCTGTTCGTTTGATAATGAGGTGTCAATTTTAATTCGACTCAAAACTGAGGGTAGGCATAGTCGACTTACCCTCCAAAATTCAAAATTAACCGCCGTATTGCCAGCCAGTGCTCTCCAATAACAAGGGTTCTCCCGAACGGTGAACACCAGAGGCAATTACTTCACCAACATATACAGTATGATCGCCCTTTTCTACTGCACCGACAACTTGACACTCAATATAACCAAGGGAGTCAGAAATAATTGGACAGCCAGTTTCGCCTAGATAAAATTCCACATCTTCAAACTTATTCCCAATCCGGCGCTGCGGTTGAAAAAATTTCTGCGCCATATTCTTTTGATCCGCCTCCAGAAAGCTGATGGCAAACACCCCACTGTTTTTAATCATTTCGTTGTATCTAGAATCTTTTTTAACACAATTTACGATTAAGGGTGGCTTAAAAGAAGCCTGCATCAACCAGCTAGCTGTGAAGCCGTTGACATCATCCCCATCCTTAACGCCGCAGATAAAGAGTCCATGCGGAATCTTTCGCAGCATGGTCTTTTTCGCTTGTTCGTCTAACAAAGGTTATCTCCTGATGGGTTTTACATTGCTAAGTTTAACAATCCATTCTAGCTACTAAGAATCTATCTCAAAAATCTGCATCGTAGGCAAGAAAGCCGACTATTGGCACAGGAACCAGCCTATCTTATAAGCAAGAAAATAGTTTTGAGATAGTGTCAAATAGTTAGTTGAAGTTAGGTTGTTTGACAAACAAATTCAGGCGTGAAGGACACTGCTGAGTGGAGGTTACCACTTTTGAACCTGGCGTGATGTCTGTGACACAGAGAGAACAGAAGATATTAAAGTTTTAGTGTCTTGATTCACATCAGCTAGTTTTAGCCTGACGAGATGGGCGAAATAAGTGACTATGTTCTGGATGATATAAACGCGAACGGGCTTCGCCCATGCTTGGCAAACGCGCTTCATCCATGCTTGGTATACCCGTCTCTGCTCCCTTCAATGCTGGACTAATTAGATAAAGTGTTGTCCTAATCAGCTTTTCCTTTTGACTAACAACTGCCATTTTGTCAAGAGATACAAGCAAAATTTTTTCATCTTGCCAACCCAACCGAAAGCAAATTGCCACGGGTGTTTCTGGTGGGTAGTGTTCTAGTAGCTGTTTAGTCGCCTCTTCCACATGACGCGCACTGAGGTAGAGGCAGAGACTGGCTTGGTGTGATGCTAGGGATGCTAATTCTTCTCGTGCCGGAACTGCGGTGCGTCCACTGATGCGGCTTAAAATAATTGTCTGCACTAATCCCGGCACAGTTAGCTCTACTTTAAGTTTGGCTGCTGCTGCTTGGAAAGCACTGATTCCAGGTATGACTTCAAAATTTACATCGGCGGCTGCCAAGGCTTGCATTTGCTCATGGATAGCACTATAGAGGCTAGGATCGCCGGATTGCAACCGAACAACTGATTTTTGGGAGCGCACCCGTTCAATCATCAACGGCAAAATATCTTCTAATGTCTTATTCGCAGTACGGATAATTTCGGCATCCGCGCGGCATAACTCCAAAATTTGCTCAGGCACTAAGGAATCAGCAAATAAAATTACATCCGCCTGCATTAATATTTTCTGCGCCTTAATTGTCAACAAATCAGGATCGCCAGGACCTGCCCCGACCAGGTAAACTCCTGGTGTCATTAGTGGCATGGGTATTTCATTACTTAACTGGGTAGTATCAGCCATATGCGATCGCAGATTCAGTTCTTTAAAATTGGGATATTTTTGCTTTTGTTTCGACTCCAACCAATCCATTAAGTAAATAATGATCTGCCAGGCTAGATTTTGTCTTGGAGTCGTACTCTGTGATTTTCTGAGATAGTTTACTTATTGTTCCCCAAATTCCGCTTGTGGCAGGGGAGCGACATCAGGTAGCGATCGATTGTAAATGTAAAGCCACGCTAACCCTGCTAATCCTAAGCTAATCCCTACCAAACTTACAACTTGAGCCATCCGTAACGGTCCCAGCATTAAACTATCGGTGCGTAAGCCTTCAATCCACAAGCGTCCCAAGCTGTAGGTTACTAAATAAACCAAAAACAGTGTCCCAACTTTCAGTCTTGGCTTTCGTTTCAATCCTCGAAAAAACAAGGTTAATAGTAACCCAAACACTATTAAGTCCCATAAAGATTCATACAGAAAGGTGGGATGAAAGTAGGCAAAATCAGCATATTCTGGAGGACGGCGATCAGGCGGAATAAACAGTTTCCAGGGTAAATCAGTGGGACTACCGAAGGCTTCGGAGTTGAAAAAATTTCCCCAACGACCAATAGCCTGCCCTAAAATCAGCGAAGGAGCCACAAGATCCGCTAGTTGCCAAAACGAAATTTTTTTGACTCTAGCAAAGATTAAAGCTGCCACAGTACCGCCAAGGATTGCTCCATGAATCGCAATCCCACCTTGCCAAATTGCAATAATTCGCTCTGGATGCTGGGCATATTCTGACCACTCAAACAAAACGTAATAAACTCTAGCAGCCGGAATTGCTGCAATTACAAGCCAGATTACTAAATCGCCTAGTAAGTCTGGATTAACATGACGGCGCTTTGCTAAGTATTGGGAAAGGCTGACTCCAATCAATACTGCTGTAGCAATCAGCAAGCCATACCAGCGAATAGCGAGTGGTCCTATTTCTACTAAAATCGGACCCGGAGAAGCAAATTGCCAAGCCAAAGGTAGGTGGAGAAAAGCTGATAACATGAGCATTATCCAGAAAACAACAATCGTGTCCTCAAGCAGCAAGTGATTGCAGTAGGAATTGACCTCTGTTTCCTACACAAGCTACAGGATTAATATTATGTCGCTTTGAGTTAGTTCTAGAAATGAGATTAGGTGTATTTAGCGAAAACTCAAGCAACTTTTTTGGGCTTTATTACACTGAAGGATATACAGAAAATTTCAGCTTTTTGTTCTGTAGCGGATGTTATACAGAAAAATTCCATCTAATTACGAGTTAGGCAGCCTCGTAACTGGGATCTCTGTACTGGAGTTCGCTATGATTCGACCGACCACGCCCGATGACACAACCGCGCTATTGCCCTAGCCGATGCAACCGGACTCTTACAGCATAACCAACTTGAGGAGATTGGCGAAATGCTGTCTGATTACTTTGGTGGTAACAACAGCGACGATCGCTTCTGGATCACCGACAACGACAACGGAGCAGTGGGGGTTGCCTACTGAGAGATGGAACGGATGACCGATGGGACGTGGAACCTACAATTGATTGCTATCCGACCCGACCACCAAGGACAAGGACGTGGTGCGACCCTGCTACGCTACGTTGAACAAACGTTGACGACGCGCGGTGGGCGTGTGCTGCTGGTGGAAACGTCGGGGCTGCCGGCAGGGTAAGATAAGTTGCTTACAGTTGGAGTAGAATAAGCCTAATTATCCAAATTAGGATAATTACATTTTCAGCTTTTACGTAGTTCGCCCTAGTTGCTCGGTCTTGTCCAGTTCTTAGCCTCTCTTACTTAGGCTGCTTTGCTGAAAACATATTAATTGGAAGGATTTAATTATCTCCAAATTGTTCTTGTTATATGATAAATACTAGTACGCAGGCTCAGATTGCGATCAGATCGCTTCTTCCAAGTGACAAAGAGCGGGTTAAGCATTTTGTAGCTTTGCTTGAGCGTTTTCCTGATGACGAATATGTGAGACAACAAACGAAGAAGTTGAAGGGGAACGGGTTAGATAATCTTTATATTATGCGAGTAACTCATAATTTAAGGCTAATCTTCCGATACTCTCAAGATGTAGTTGAAATCCTTGATGTTGTGACTCATGACAGGCTTGAGAGGATGCATGGATAAAATCCATGAAAGAGTTTAAAAGCTTCACATTTGACCCTCAAGCCTGCCGCAAAGAACTAAATGAGCTAAAAGTTCATCTTGATAGTAAATCTGAACTGAATGAAAGGAAAGATGTGCTGCCCTTCTTTAAAAAGAGGGAACATCTTTCATCGTTTATTGGTTCCTACTTTCCATACATTTCAAGCTTCGATAGGCTTGCTTATGAATATGATATCTTTGGTGATTTCAAAGCAGATTTAGCAATTGGCGATTTTGAATCAGGTTGGTACGGCTTTATAGAATTTGAAGGAGCTAGTGAGACCAGCATCTTTGAGAAAAAGGGTGATAAAGTAACTCCCGAATGGTCTACTTGCTTTGAACATGGCTTTAGTCAAGTGGTGGATTGGTTTTGGAAGTTGTCAGCATTGGAATATACACGGGAATTTTTCTTTCGGTTTGGCAGCGAGTTTACAGGCTATGAGGGGATGCTAATTATCGGTAGAACTGAAGGACTCGACCAAAGAGAGCGAGATCGATTACGATGGCGGCGAGATAGACTTATCGTCAATTCCAAACATATTCACTGTGTTACTTTTGACGAACTCTACTCTGATCTTGATACAAGACTTCGTTATTATGAAGCTGCTTTTCTTGCTGATGAAGAATAAGTTTTTAGTTCCTCCTAAGATAAGCTAACCCTGAGTTGGAATCACAACTGTATTAAAGATTTATGTAAGAGCTAGAGGTTAACTGCGTTGGCTCAACTGGAGTTGTTAACTTTAGTAATATATCCGCTAAAAAGTTTCCCCTGTCTCAGGGTTATCTCGTTATGAGCAGCAAAGATCAAAATCAGTTTAAAACTGCTAGTCCAGCCTTACAGCCTAAACCAATTAATTCTTCAACTCCTTTATTGGGGGCAAGTCTAGCAGAATTAACTACTTGGGTACAGCAGCAAGAGCAACCAGCGTATCGGGGTCGTCAGCTGTACGATTGGATTTATCATCAGGGCGTGCGATCGCTCACCGATATCTCTGTCTTTCCCAAACAATGGCGTTCCACCCTAGCAGAATTTCCCATTGGTCGTTCAACTCTGCACTATCGCTCTGTTGCCCCTGATGACACTGTAAAATATCTTCTGCGACTAGCAGACGGTCAAATTATTGAAACTGTTGGCATCCCCACCCAAAAGCGCTTGACTGTCTGCGTCTCTAGCCAGGTAGGTTGTCCGATGGCTTGTGACTTCTGTGCTACAGGCAAAGGAGGCTTCAGCCGGAATCTTGCCCGCCATGAAATTATCGATCAGGTTTTGACTGTTCAATCAGATTTTCAGCGGCGTGTCAGCCACATTGTATTTATGGGCATGGGTGAACCGTTGCTAAATACCAATCATGTAGTAGCAGCAATCAAGTCATTAAATGAAGATGTCGGTATTTCTCAAAGGTCAATAACTTTATCTACAGTTGGCATCCGCGATCGCATCCATCAGCTAGCTAAATATCAACTCCAAGTCACGCTCGCCGTTAGCCTCCACGCCTCTAATCAAGTTCTGCGCGAAAAACTTATTCCCAGCGCTCATAACTACCCTTTAGCAGATTTGTTAGCAGAATGCCGAGAGTACGTGCAGCTAACTGGTCGCCGCATCACTTTTGAATATGTCCTTTTAGGTGGAGTCAATGACTTGCCAGAACACGCAACCCAATTAGCTCAACTACTACGTGGTTTTCAAACTCACGTTAATTTAATTCCCTACAATCCAATTCGTGAGGCAGATTACCACCGCCCCAACTGTCACCGTATTCAGGCTTTTGTTAACATCCTGAAGCAGCAACAGATCGCTGTAAGTGTCCGTTACTCTCGCGGTTTGGCAGCGGATGCGGCTTGTGGTCAACTCCGGGCAACGAAGCTATAGCGCTAGGATAAATCCCAGGGGCATATGCCTCTATTACTCTACCTGTACGAGAACACATTACCATTAGGTAGTCACAGCTTGGGCATTGTGTCCGAGTTATGTCACTACTTGAAACATAATGACGTTCAGCCTCACTACCGCAGTTTGGACACCGAATTTTTTGAATTATCTGCATTTTAAAACCTCTTGCTCCCATACTTTTTTGGGAAGTAGTACAAATTAAAAATAGAATTGAACAAAAATTACAGTACTTAACAAACAGCAACAAAATGTATCTGAGCCATCTCTCAAAGAAGTTAACAATGAAAAACGTTGTTTAAGATACCTAACCTAATTATCACAATATTTAGAGTCAGTTGCCATATAACTTTGGACGTATAGATTCGCAGCCTTTTATTGATTCCACTTCTTGTTTCAGTGATCCCCATGTTGAATTCTTTGAGATTGTACTGTAAGAACTGAGTATTACTTAACATTTAGCTAAAGTTCATCAGCTAGATAAGCTGTAACAGAAAGTAATATTTGAAATAAGTAATTAAACCTTAATTTGACTTGTATTGGAGTGTTATCTCCAAATTTTTAAGATTTATTTAAGAATTCAGCTTTAGTTTTAACTAGATTGTTTAGTAGTAATGATCATAGAAAATGCTAATACCAAATCTGACTAGGATTTGCTATCCTCTAAGCGGGCATATCCTTTCTAGTTGAATATTTATAGTTATGACCGCAGTGGAAATAGTACCTTTAATTACAACTGGGTCTAATTATAAAGAAGATTTTTAGAGTGACCAAAAGAGGACTTGGGGAGGGGGAGACAGGGGGACAAGGGGAAGTGAGTCTAAATTCTCCCCAAGTCCTGAAGGTTCCAAGCCCCCGACTTCATAAGCGCGAGAACCAGAAAAAATTGGTTCGAGATTGCGTTGCCACGAGAAACAAAACGTCAATATTCAAGAAGAGTGGATTTGTCCATGGGGTTTTTCTCCTTGTCTCCTCGTCTCCAAGTCCTCTTCAACATTGCTACTACTCGCCTTTACAGCAGTCACTTATTCCTACAAATCGTCCTTTGAAGACGGATGGAAATAGTCGTAGATTTCTTGAGCCAAACGAGTTCCAATACCAGGAGCCTTAGCTAGCTGTTCTGGCGTAGCTTGTCGAATGTAGTCAAGCGAACGAAAATGCGCCAAGATCTGTTTTTGCCGATGGTATCCTAGCCCCGGAATTTCTTCTAAGCGCGATCGCCGCAGCTGCTCACTTCGTTGCTGTCGATGGAAACTTACTGCAAATCGGTGTGCCTCATCCCGCAATCGTCGCACCAGCTGTACCCCTGGTTGCTCTGAATCGGTTGGGAGAGGCTGAGATTCACCAGGCAGAAAAATCTCTTCTCGCTGCTTTGCTAAGCTAACTACGCGCAATTCTTCAATTAAATTCATCTCTTGCAGAACCGCGACAACAGATGAGAGTTGACCCTTACCTCCGTCAATCATTATTAAATCAGGCCAATCGGGATTTCCAACTCGCGGTAATTGCGGATCTTGAGCATACTTACGAAAGCGGCGTTGAATAACTTCAGCAAGACTGGCAAAATCATCCGAGTGACCAGCAGTAACAGTAGGATTCTTAATCTTGTAGTGGCGATAGTATTGTTTAGCTGGATTACCGTCAATAAACACTACCTGCGACGCTACCGCATTTGCTCCTTGGATATGAGAGATGTCGTAACCTTCAATGCGGTGAGGTAAATCGGGTAAGTCGAGAATTGCGGCTAAATCCTCCATTGCTTGAGCGTTGCGATCGCCTAACTTCTGCATCCGAGTTAATTCATACTCAGCATTACGCTCTACCATCTCAATCAATTCTGCCTTTACCTGTCGTTGCGGAGCCACAAGCGTAACTTTCCGCCCCTTGCGTTCACTTAAAACCAATGCCAACATTTCCCCATCAGGCAATTCATGCTGCACCAAAATTTCAGCTGGAATTTCTACAGAGTCAGCTGTTTGGTAATGCTCCTCTAACACTCGCTGTAAAATTGCCCCTGGTTCTGCATGAGCATCGGCAACAAATCCCAGCCGTCCCACTAGTTGCCCAGCGCGAATCTGAAACAACTGAATGCAGGCTTGTTGCTCTGAAGCTGCGAGTGCAATTGCATCCCGTGACACTGTATCATCCGGCAGGGACACCTTCTGATCCGCATTCAACGATTTCAGCCCTACAATTTGGTCTCGAATCCGCGCTGCCGACTCAAAATTAAGCGCCTCTGCCGACTTTTGCATCTGAAGAGTCAAAATATCAATCAATTCCTGAGTTCGACCCTGAAACACCATCGCCACCTTTTGCACAGTCTTACGGTATTCCTCTGGTGAAATCAAGTTTTGACACACACCTGGACAACGAGCTAGATCGTAGTTTCGACAAGTACGGTCTTTGAACAACGGTTGAGGTCGCTGCCGTAGCGCGAAGATCCGCTTAGATAATCGCAATATGTTCCGTAATAGCCGTGAATCGGTATAAGGTCCATAAAACTTATCTTCTTTCTTACCCTGTCGTCGATTACGGGTGATGAATATTCGCGGATAATCCTCTGACCAGGTAATACAGACATAAGGATATTTTTTATCATCCTTCAGCAGGACATTAAAATACGGCTGATGCTGCTTAATCAAGTTAGCTTCTAATGCCAGGGCTTCCGCTTCTGTGTCCGTGACAATAAACTCAATTTCTGCTATCTGCTTCACCATCATCGCGATGCGATCACTCAATCTCTGAGCATCCCGAAAATATGAACGCACACGCGATCGCAACTTCCGAGATTTACCTATATATATGATCCGATCTACCGAATCACGCATGAAATAGACTCCAGGTTCAGGCGGAATCTCCTGCAAACGGCTCTCTAAACGTTCTGGAGCTTTAACCAGTGGCAGTGTTTTATTCACTGATGCCACCTCTGTCCCAGTTTGTATATCCGGCATACTGGTATAATCCTTAACACTGGCAATCTTGCTTCTGGCACATCTTAAAGGTATGCCATAAGTTAAATGTACTTATGCTTATTATAGAAAGTCCTACTTCCATCATTTACCCAAGCATTGATAACAAGCGACTTTAGCTAAATAAATCAACCCAGAAAACCCTGAATCCTAAGTCAGTAAGCAGAGATTACGCTTTTTCTATTTTAGTAATCTTACGTAAGCTAATTTTATAAAGGTATGTTATGATACAAGAAGCTTGGCGTTTATAAACTTGGAACTAACTCCTTACTTTTAAAGATGAATTTATAAAACTTAAGACTGATTTTTGAAAAACTAAGTCTAACTTAGTTTTAAGAATGGAAAAAAGCCTACTTAATTAACTATTTTATATTAAACTTATAGCCATGAATTTAGAAGAATTTGAAATCCAGTGCCGAGCAACGCTTGAGGAAAGCCTCAACGAGCTGCAAACAACGGTTTTATTAGTAGCACAGCTACAAAATAGAATTGTTATTATTGGTCAAGAGTTGCAAAATCTTAGCCAGACAGTGGAAGAATTTATTGCTGAACAGAAGGCTGAATAAAAAGTTAATTAAAATAAAATCTAAGTTGTTGAACCACGCAATTCGTCTGCAATAGCTTGTCTTAAATCATTAAGGTTTACTGGCTTAACGAAATAGCGGCGTGCTCCTAAACTAAGAGCGCGTTGTTGATCTGCTTTAAAAGCAAATGCAGAAACAATAATTACAGGGATGTGCTGCCAGCCTATCTTTTGTTTAAGTTGTGCAAGTAGTGTATAACCATCGATATCTGGTAGTCTCAAGTCTAGCAAAATCAGTTGAGGCTGGAAGTCAGCCAATGCCTCAAAAAATCTAGAGCCGCCAGCTATACTGAGAACCTGATACCCACAAAACACTATGTAGTCTTGCAACATCTGGCGATTTAGATCATTATCTTCAATAAGTAAAATTCGGTTAGCGTCTGTTTTAGAAACCGCATCTGCGTCCACTGGTAGGCTGCGTACCTCACTGCTCACAAATTTATTTTTTCTGAAAGTTGTTGAAATTAACAATTAAGGACTAGTTTTAAGGATACAGCTAGATTTAGCATAATTCCGGAAACTAAACTGATAATACAGCTAGTTTTAGCATAAACTTATTTAAAATTTATCCATTATAAAGCTGCTACGAAGCTCTAAACAAACTAATTTTAGTTTTTTATATCAAGCTAACTTTGTTGTAAGTGATCAACATCACATTCTAAGTTAAAAAACCTATACTACAAAGAGCAGCACGGCAATCTAGCGTTTCTAATAAAATCATTCCTTAGCTGTAGAATGCCGTTAGATAGCATAACTTGATCTAAAAGTTATTTATCTTACGTCTATGAGAAAGTTACAGGCATCAATTAGTTTTTGTACTAGGCGGGCGTAATTAATTCAACTTTTCAGCCAGAAATTGTTTCTACATTCACAAAAGAGTACGTTTGCTGATTGATTCTAATATCAAATAGAACGTAAAATTGGGGCGATTCTATCCACAGCAGTTTCCAACACAGCTGGCTCATGTACTAAAGCAAACCGGACATAACCTTCACCAGATTTACCAAACCCAGCGCCGGGTGAAGCAGCAACTCCAGTTGTCTCCACCAAATGGGTACAAAATTTTACAGAATCTTGGTTCCAAGGTTGAGGCAGCTTTGCCCAGACATACATCGTTGCTTCTGCGGTAGGAACTTGTAAGCCTTGGCGATGCAAAGCGTTAATAAATGCATCTCGTCGCTGTCGAAACGTAGCAACGGCAGCCTTAACTCCTGTTTGAGGTCCAGTAAGAGCAGCGATCGCCCCATTTAAAATCCCTTGGTACTGGTTAAAATCAACTGCTGCTTTTACCTGGCGTAAAGCTTTAATTAACTGAGCATTGCCAATAGCGTAGCCAATCCGGAAGCCTCCCATGTTATAGGACTTAGAAAGGGTGAAGAACTCAATCGAGACACTTTTATCGGGATCAGCTTGCAGAATTGAGGGGCAACATCGTCAAACACTAAGTCAACGTAAGGAAAATCGTGGACTAGGACGAGGTTGTGTTGTTGGCAGAAAGCAACAGCCGTTTTAAAAAGATAGCGGCTGCGATCGCGGGTAGGATTGTGAGGATAGCGACAACACCATCATCCGCGCCTGAGCTAATACTGGCGCTGGAATCTCCTCAAATACTGGCAAAAACTTGTTTTCTGCCCGTAGGGGCATTGGATAAATTTGACCGCTGGCTAAATAGACTCCCCCAGCATGGGATGGGTAGCCGGATCGAGCAATAAAGCAAAATCTCCCGGATTTAGCACGGCTAGGGTAAATGGGCTGTACCTTCTTGAGAACCAATCAGGGGCAGCACCTCGGATTTTCTGGATCAACAGAAATGCCAAATTTTTGGGTATACCAGTTAGCTGCTGCCCTACGGAAGGCTTGCCGTGAAAACAGCAAGTAGCCGTGGGTACTGGGGTCAAATAAAGACTGCGCGATCGCCTCTATTACGTGCGCCTCGGTTGGCAAATCAGAAGATCCCAGCGACAAGTCAATCAAGTCTTGCCCAGCAGCTATTGCCCTCGCCTTTGCCCGATCCATATCAGCGAACACATTAACTTGCAAATTTAACCGCTTGGCAAACTGCATGGTTTTTTAGTTTTTTTCAAATGACTAACGACTAATGACTAATTAGGTGGGTATCTAAGATGCTAACTAATTTCTGTTTGCCGATAGCTCCCTCGGAAGATTCTAGCACTTGTGTTCCTTGAAACAGGCGTAGTGCAGGTACACCTTCTACTTGGTACTGCTTAGCAGTGGTAGGGTTTGGATCGACTTCGATTTTAACGACCTTGAGGCCGATCGCTGTAAGTAGTAGCCCAGTCTATCAAGGGTGACATTAACCGACAAGGACCACACCAAGAAGCCCAAAAATACACTAGGAACCGCCTGATTAGCTTGCAATACTTCCGTTTCAAACTCTGTATCTGTAATTTGAGTAACGCTGCTCATAGCAAAAACCCATCAACCAAAGTGTATTAAATGTTAAAGCTGCAATATTTTGCCGTGTTTTGCTGTCTTAAGGCAAATTATCCCAGCGCAATTCTCGACTTGGACTGAAGGAGCCTGAAAATTAAGCCTTGATAGATCTCGAATGCTTCCGCTATGGCAGGGTTACCTATCAAGGCGCGAGTCATTAGTCCTTGAGCATTTAGTTAAACTCTCCACTTCCGAGGGAGAATAGAACAGGAATCAAAGTCATTAGTAGTTAATCTGCCCGTGAGGGGCAGGGTATGTACCTAAGAGTGACTATTGATCACGTTGCGGACTAAATTGGTTTACGAGGCTGATCCAACTGCGAACGCAAACGTTCTAAATCATCGTCAACTGGTTGAGCTGATTTTGATTTAGTTGTTTGCTCAGAAGCAGGTGGTAATGATGCCTGATTTTGAGAACTGGCAAGTCCCAATGTCATCTGCGCTTTTAAGGCTGCCAATTCATCATCAACGTCGCTACCAGCTTCTAATGAAGCAAATTGGCTCTAAATCACTTCCGCAATTCTGCTGCTGATTGAGCACGAGCTTCCTGCATTAAAACTTTTCCTCCATCCGCTCGAAGCGCTATCATCACTACTAGTTCCCAACCGACCTACAGTGGTTTGCAGTTGCTCTTGAGCCTTAGCAGCACTAATCCGGGCTTTGAGCATATCCTTCTTGGTCTTGGCTTCAGAAATTTTACTTTCTAAAGCAATTGAAGCTGCAGCAAGAGTATCAATCTGACCGACTTGCTGATCCACGGCAGGCTTTAAGCGTATTCGCAGTTTCGGCATAAGTTTTTTCTTTCTAGCGCTTGCCTAGCAAGATTCTCGTCCCCCTTTAGTTAGCGCTAGTCTAGCTTTACGATCCCCTCGTGAAAGCTTGATTTTGGGCTTGATTATACTGTTGCTCAGAGCGTTTTGAGTTGCAATAGCCTGGGCAACGCCCCTGACGTAACTGTATAAATCTTCCTGCATCTCAAAAGAGCCTGCTCAAGCATTTTTTCGGTCTTCAGCCTTGCTAACCATGTCATTCAGGTTAGATTTGACGACTCGACCAATGCGATCAAATAATCCTGCTGTGTTCCTTTTTGCGTTTTTACAAGTTAAGCGTCCGCTGGCTGTCGCTGCTTAGTGAATCCAGTTTGATTTAATGGAGTGAGGTCAATTTATAAAAGCCCTATTCTTAAGATAGCTCATTCCCAGTTGCGTTCTCAGTTTCAGCCAACGAGAATGAATTTAGGTAATTTCAATTTGGCTGCAAGTAATGACTCCTGTTACCTAACTAGGAGGATCTTGTTCACTCTTCTAAGGCAGAGTCTTTAGTGTGCTGAGGTATCGGGTTGAGTAGGTTTTACCACTTATTAGCTGCGTCTTCATTGCTACCAACTCTGCATCAATATCGTTGCTAGCTTCAAGGAAGCAAATTTATTTTGGAGATCGTCGGTTCCGAGTTCAGCAATTACTTCTGGCGTTGAGCTTCGAGTTGCAAAACTTTTTCTTCCATCCGCTCGAAGGCATTTAAGGAATTGCTAGTGTTAACTCCGCCTAACATTTCATTAAGCCTCACGGGCAGCGAGCAGAACGCGCACGGGCAATGTACATATCTTTCTTGGTTCTTGCCTCGCCTATTTTAGTTTCTAGCGTCTGCATATCCTTTTTGAGCCTGCCCACAATGCTATTTTGTTGCTCAATCTGGGCTGTCATGTTTATTGCAGTTTCTTGGTACGATTTTCGCTTAGTTAGCGCTTCTCGTGCCAGAGCCTCGTTGCGCTTGTTGCGCAATGCCATTTGAGCGCGTTGATACCATTCGTCTGCTGTAGACTGACTTGGTGTGCCTGCCTTTCAGTACGTTTTTAGAATTGTGATCGCCGCAGCCACAGCCTGCCAGTTGAATCAGATTCTCTTGCATATCTGTAACTGTTTGTTCCAGAATCTTTTCTGGATCTTTCTGCTTGACCAATTAAAGCGTTGAGGTTAGCGCGAATTACACGCAGGATGCGGTCAATCAGATCCATTACGGCTCTCCATTTTAGTAGAAAGGCTACCCAGTGATTACTCCCACCACTGGTTCGGCTACCTTTTCTGGGAGGGGAGCAGACCCAGTTGGGGCATTAAGAAACTCAATGGTATCGTGCCTTTTCTGCAAAAGTGGTGGGGAGATATGGAAAAATTATTTTGTTCAGAGTCATGCCACAAGTGTCCCTGACTGTTAGGGACTTAAAATCAAATTAAATAGAATTATCAGGTAATTTGCCGGATTAATAGAATGTCCTTTAAATCACTTGATCGCATTTTAAATACCCTGCAGACAGCAAACGGGTGGCAGTATCAGCCATTTCAACTTTAGCTTAAGTGTTGGGCTGAGACTGTCAGGTAGCAGTTGCTATTCATGCCTCGCCCCTGTTCAATTCAACGAGACGTTTTTATGTGTGGCAACTGAGTGCTGCCTGGGCGCAGACTCTAACTTTTGAGCGTCACGGATTTGCAGAAAGTTAAACCCGCAGTTGCCTAGTCCTTTGGTAGATATTCGGTTTTCTACGGCTCAGTGAGATTGCCCACTCTAAAGCTACTAACTTAACTGCTCAAGCAAAAGATTTGTCGCAGGAACATCCCTAGTTTTTTTGTAGATAAGACTTGTACATCCAACAGTAAAATGCCTAGTTCTAAAGACCCGAATGCTACTTTTGAGTACTGGGCTAAAGTAATGCAAGCGCGATCACAGGGCTTACCACTTTGCCCAATGTCAATGTCTACTCTATTAGCGACTCAACGCTGGACAATCTGCTCAATCATTGCCAAAACAGTGGTAGAGCACTACGGCTGATCGAAACTCGTTTCAAAGTCAAAATGAAGAATAAAGACGCACTCTGCCAAACAACTTTTCAATGTGACAACGGTTAAATTACTGAAATATAGGTTTTTGCTAATCAACAATTTTTCGAGGTACTGACAACGTTAAATTACTGAAAAAAATATTCTTTTTATCCAGAATATAATCACTCTGATCAATTTTTGTTATTTTTGTAACTTAAGTTGAGAACTTATAGCTAAAGCCCTTAGTCTAAATTAATTTCCAAATGGTTTAAATCCAGAAGTGTTGAATGTTGAATTTGCGATAAAAAAGCAGCCCAAAAAGTGATACTTTTAGGCTGTAACTGATTAATTATTGTTAGCTACGCATGGTACTCTCGTTTGCCAAGATTGTCAAGGGTTTGTTAAAAGACCTACCTAAAAATGATTATCCAGTCCTGAACACACGCCTGTTCGTTGAATGTTGGCTTGGTTATGCAATGGATAAGAGTTTGACCAGTATGAGGATTTGTTTAAACGATTACAGACTAACACGAATTTGCCGCAGACATTTCAACTTTCTCGAAAGCAAGTCAGTGCCGAAGTCAAGAAGTATTCCGCCAAATTTATCAAAGCTGAATCAGCGTGTGTCGATCAGTTAGCTGGCAATAACTATGCAATTTGCCCGATTGATTCCACTACTATTACTTTAACTAGCAAGTTGCTATGGCTCCAGGGATACCATCAAGTGAAGCTGTTTAGCTGTTTGAACTTAGAGAGAGTAAAGCAACAGCAGACAACCTAATTAACTGGGAATGACCATGACTACAATTATGGCTCCGAATGATGATACTTTGCGCCAACTGCTACCAGTCATGGATAGAGATTTCCACTGAGTTTAAAGTTTTGAAAAAACTCCAAGTCGGCTAAACATTTTGTGCTGAGAATTAGTCAAAACTACAAAAGCTAGACTTTGATAAAGAATCAGCAAAAGTGCAAGGTAGGAACTGGCAAGCACTCAGAAGGGTGTATCGAGTCGTAAGAATTTTGCGACCTAGAGACAAAAGTAGAGTATCGTTTAGTCACGAACACCGCCGTCAGGAGCAATGGCTGTTAGCGATGAACAAGTGATGAATATTTATCGCTGCCGTTGGGGGATTGAGTTGTTATGGAAGTTTGCCAAAATAAACTGGACAAGCTAGTACTAAGAATGTCAATGGGATAGCTATACAAATTTATGCCACCTTAATTGCTTACCAATATTGCAACTAGTAGGAATTCCCCAGGAATGGAGATAAGCTACTAGACAAGCTTCGCCCCATCTTCAAGCTTGTATGTATCAAGAAATCAGATTCTCTGCATTGGATAGAACCGGTAGAACCGCGATTAAACAAGTGGCTTGAAACTGAGAGGTAGTGTAAGTTGTTATGTAAAGTTTTATAACACAGTTCAACATTTCTGGTTTAAATCAAAAGTGATATAGGCAGCTAAAAATTATGTATCACTTTATTAATAACAATCTAAAGACATTATAAAGTTAATTTTCATTAAAAATCGCTAGAACCTAGATAGATTAGTTATTTGCTAGCTCAACACCACTTTATCTATAGAGGCAAAATATAAAAGATGTAGACGATTTCCAAACAGCACTTTATATGACCCTAAACCTCTTAAATTCTGCCTGCCGATATTGTCGGTATTACAAGCCAGAAGGACGACGCGGTGGTATGTGCCAGATGCTTGGGGTACCAGTTCAAGGTAAATGGAAAGCTTGTACTTTAGAGATGCCAGCCTTGGCACCTTCTTGGGAAGGTTTAGCAGAAGTTATGATTGTGCCGAGCAAAATGCCTGTGTTATCAGATGCTCATACCTTAATTGACTTGGACAATTCGGCAATTGAGCTTACCGAAGAAATTGTGAACTTTAAATCTGAACCAAAAAAGGTAATGTCGGTGCCAGTGTAGTGTAGCAATTACAATTACCATCTCTGCCAATTTTACAACACAGCCCCACTCAGGGGCAAAAGGTGCAATGGCTGCCACCTGTTGCGGCAAAGAGTTGGAGGTGTTGAGCACTCGCATTAATGATGCAAAAAATCAAGGGTGTGAAGTAAAAGCTTCCGTTTGGTGTAAGAGTTACTGGATATTGTCGCGTAGCCTCAAGAAAGTAATGTGATTACTATCTAAAGCTGAATTTATTCAGAACGCGAACCCTAAAAACTGCTGAATAAACTTTTGAAATATTGCGGAAGTATAATATTTTACTTATTATTTATAACTAACTACTCATAAGCTAATTTGGGTTGTTTTGAGTTAGGCAATCTAACCAAAACTCATACCGCGGCTTTCATTGATACTTGTATTTGGGACAAAGGGGAGCACTACAATCGCATACCGCTCTTGTGAGGCTGGCTTTGGACGGGGGCGCTTGCCCAAAAGAGCTTGAATACTTGCAGCTTTAATCTATTCGGTAAAAAAAGTGGCAAAACCAATTTGATTGAGCGCTTCAACTGCACTTTACGTCAAAGAGTTTCACGTCTGGTCAGAAAAACCCTATCTTTCTCCTGATGGGGTGATAAAAAGGCTAGAAAGCAGGCTGAATCAAGTCTATGGCTCGTAATCCCCGTTGATAATAGACCCGCTTATTGCGGTTGAGACGTATCCACTTACCTATCCAATCGATACATAGTTGAAGATTATTTAGCCAGGTTTGACCATACAAGCCAACCCAAAAGTTGCTATGACGGTGTTGAATTCGCGCCTGCTCTTTAGGACGGCAAACGTAAAGTTCAACCCCTGATGTTCTAATGTCTATACCTTGAATAACTGCACTGGTATAAGCAATCTTCTATGAGTAAAACAATAGCAAATAAACGAGATTTAATTACATGACATCCTTCAAGATTATAACCACCACTCTTACAGTCTTTAAACATACACTCAATTCCACTGCGTTGTTGATAGGTTGTTATAGCACCTTGAACAGTTGGCAGATTAGTTAATAAAAACCAGCCTTCAGTTGTTTGATTTTGGTGATAATTTCGTTTCCACTTGCACGCTACATTAAACTGACTAAATCCAAGCTGTTTAGTCACGTTAATTCCGGCAAAGAACATAGACATACCTGGCTTCAATCCCAGTTGCTGTCTTCTGTTGCGTCAACTCGTTTTCACGACGGATATACTCATTACACCTTAAACGCAGACATACCGACAGTCCTTGGTTTCCTAGCCATTGTCCTAGCTCAATTGAGCAAAACTCTCTATCCCCTAAAACCGTAACCTGGTAGCCCAAAAGTTGCGGTAATACGCTTATAAATAGATCCTGCTACTCAGTGAAGCTACTATTACCCTTGTGCGATAAAAAATACCAGTTTAAGGGAATAGCTCTTGAATTCCAAATTAAACTTATCATCAACAAATTCATCTCTCTCCACTGCGTTCTATCAACTACAATCGACAATTTTTTATTTTTAGAAAAATAACTTTCTAGTAAATAGTTGATAATGGCAAACCAAACTGTAGGAATTGTTAACTCTGGACAAATTAGAAATCTTTGTAATAGGCGACGGCGGCTCTCGAATTTAACTGGCAGTGGTAAATTTGCAGCTAGTCTTTCTAACAGAACTTGTTTTTGCTCTTGTAGTAGTTTAACCAAAAGATTTAGTAGTATGTATTGATTTACATTCAGTATCGAGCGCAGATGAGTCTGATAGAATTTAGGCAGCATTTTTGGTGATAGACTGGCTATTGACGTCGCCTGCCTATCTTTTTTTGACTCAAAGCTTAAAACCATTATCTAGCTTTACTTCTAGCCCTCCTGTCACCCCATCAGATCTTTCTCAAAAAAGTTAGAAAACTACATTGGAGCTATCTGGTACTTTATCCACCACTACAACCAACTCTTACGTATTTAGAAGTACCATCTATGCTCTATCCTTACTTATTCAGGACTACCCAAAAATCTATGCTTTTTGAACAGCTTAAAACTTCCTCCGGCTTTGGGAGTGCCTCTCAATTCCCGCTCATAACTTCCAGTGGCAAAGGCGATAATAGCTCTCCGAATTGCCTAATACCGTAGAAGTAACAGAGGTACACTTGGTAACTAGTGACACCTCATTCGCTAATTTAGTAGTTATTAAGGTGTACGAGTATGATCGTTGTCTTGGTAGCTGCGTACATCCCCTTCTGAAGTAGAACCAGGGAACGGCACAGCATCTGTGACGCAGTTAAACTTAGTTATCGGAAGTCCTGTAGTCGAGTCTATGTCTTTACTTCCTCCTCCGCAGATGAAGGTCTCGTTGAAACCAATAATCCGCCCTTTGTGATTAGCATAGCCCTGAAAACGAAATCCATAGGTGCCGTCCATTGTCGGGCGGAAGGGAACATCGTACTGGTTCTCTGTACCGAATTTCTTCTTGATATTTCCCTTTTCGTCGGTTGGCACTGGGAGAAGTGCTCTATGAAGCACACGAGCTTGTCGCGTATCCGATTCAAGGAATAGTGCCTCCACTTCTTTAATGACGACAACGCCTCCCTTATCGGTATCTACAGGCTTGGTAAGTTCATCACTATGGGCTGCATCAGGGTGAAACGAAAGACTAATGCTTAATCCGTTTACCACATCTTCAAAAGCAGGCTCGGCGCTAAATCCCACATGGAACATGAATGCGTTTGCTCCTTCGCCGCTGCCGTTGGAGCCTCCAATATGGCGCATTTCGTGGGCAAGGCTGGGAGTGGCACTAAGTAACAATAGAGCAGTAGCAGTTATGTACTTTGTATTCATGATTCGTCCAGTAAAACAATTGTGAGCAGAACTAAAACTACAAAAATCTATGCTTTCAACAGTGGTCAGCTGGTCTAGGGCTCGATTACTCCGTCTTGATTCAACGCGGCACTGCAACTGTATATGTCAACTTGAACGGTTTAAAACTCGCTCCAGCTTTGGCAGTGCCACTTAATTCCAGCTGATAACTTCCGACTTTAGGAAAGGCGATATTAGCTCCCGGAATTGCCTGATACCGCTGATATGACACGGCTTTTAAAGCTGGCTTCAGTAGCGCTGGTGAGCCTGGGGAGCGGGGGTTAGAGTAGACAGCTAGCTTACAGTTACACTGCGACAGTGGGATAATTCGCCCTCCTTTACGCGTAAGTGCAAACCAAGCTAGACCGGGTTCTCCGGCACGAGGATTATCGTTCGGTTGGATGTGGAGGGTAGCACCAACATCTTCTGATACCCGAACTTCATGGGCAACCCCTGGGGCTGACCAGCAACGCCAAGAATAAAATCGATACAAGCTTTTTACTTTGAGTGAACAGGGAGAACATAGAGACTTTCAGCATAAATATAGTTAGCAAACAGCAGCGCACCACTGATACATACGCCACGACTGACAGTAGCTTTTTGAATGAGGCTATCTTTTTCAACAGACTTAAAAGTTGGCTTAAATGCCTCTTAATAATTTTGATTTGAGCTAGTGTCCCCGTCAAAAGACAAGCTGTCAAACTTCCTAGCATCCAACTGATAATCCAATTTTTGGGGCTAACATGACTAAGAAAACTCAAACTTGAGCCAACTTAAAATGTTATGACTATCAAATTACCGTTTTAAACAACTTCATACTCAAGTAATGTTCGGAAGTTGGGGTGACATACGGCAATTTGATTTGAATAAAGCTAAATTCCTAATTACTCAGTAGCAAAACTGTTTTCTTGAATTAGGTAATAAGGTACAGTTGAAAAAAAAACACCCCAGCGGCGTGGGGTGCCAATTCCATCTGTCAATGAGGAATACAAATCATTTTGGGTAGAGTTGTTGCTGAAGTCAAAAGACAAGCTGTCAAATGTCCTCAAGCACCTCAAGAAACCTTCGGGTGTTGCCTAGTAAGCAGGACTAGTGACCAATGCCTGAATGTGAGCAAGTATGAAACGGTACAGCCGCTAGGGGTAGAAACGCGAGCACTAACCAAATCAAGTTCCACGATCTTGGTTGATGAATTAACTCTGGTGCTAGTAGCGCTTCTATCCTCTCCTCTAAACGGCTACGCGGGGCAGCACAACTAAACGCTGCACAGCAGTTATCTGACTGCACGGGTAGGTTACTCACAACTAAGAGCAAAGACTCTGCTAACAGTAGGGGATCAACTTGTTGAGCCGCCCAACGATCAGCTCGCAGTTCCCGTAATAGCAAAAGTTCTTGCCACAGTGCTTCTGTGTGCGGTAACCAGGCTGTGTATGATTTCACCCAGCCTAGCCAGAAGAACCAGAACGTATCTCGGTAATAGTAATGCCCTTGTTCATGCTTCAAGACTGCCCGAAGATGAGCACCATCGAGTGTGTTTAATAAACCCTGGCTTACAAGCAATTCTGGCTGCCAAAAACCAATTACGGCACTAAAGGGAATGGGAGTGTCAAGAACACGGCTACGTTTACCCATAAGCTTGAACTGGGGACAAGTGCGGACTTGCTGTAAAGATCTCCAACTCTGACTTGCTAGCTTAAGGCATAAAAATCCTGCCAAACCTAAGAAGCCTGAGGCAAGTAAGTGGCTGAAATTTTCTAACCCTTGCCAAAATAGGCGTTCTTCAGGTCCCATATAAAGCACGGCTAATACCGTTGTCATGAGTAGTACTGGAGAAAATAGAAATAAAAATAATGCTCTTTGCCAGCGCTCTACCCAATTCCCCCTTGACCCAGACCATCTCAATCTAAAACACCAAGCTAATGCCAAAGCTGCCAGAATCATAGCCGGATGCATTATTTTTTCTCCTTGGTCCTCGCTGCTTGAATTCGTTGGGCGATTACTTTTAACTGCTCTACGCTTGCAGAGTCAAGGCTGTCGGCAAATGCTGCCACAACATCAGGGTTGACTACTGCTAAAAATCGCTGCAACTTTTCATAAGCTAATATAACCTGTGCCTGCTGACAAGTTAGCAATGGTCGCCAATAGAATGCCCGACCTTTTGTATCACAAGCAAGCCAACCTTTTTGCGTAAGGCGGCGCAGCACTGTTGTTACAGAAGTATAAGCCAACTCTCTGTTTGGATCAGCCAGAATGCGTTCATGAACATCTTTGACTGTGACATCACCCAGTTCCCAGATGATGTGTAATATTTCTGTCTCTAATGGACCTAGAGATAGGTGTTTGGGACGGTAGTTGGGTAGGGAGGTCATAACGTTGAGAGCGGCATTGCGAGTGTTCTTCTTTTCAGATTACACTTGTTCCTCTGCTCAGATACTCAGTGTATGTCTAACTTATGACTTACTTTGACAACTTGTGTTTTAACGTAGCTAGCAACGTAATTAACATGGTTAGGTACTTATGACAAAAACGGCAAAAGGAGCTTCCTGCTGCCGTTTTAATTTAATTAGATTAAATTAACCTAAACCTAATGTACCAAGGCAACGGCTGGTTCAGACCACCGCTCGACAGCCTTACCAATCACTGCCAGTTCTTGCATCAAGCGGTCAAACCCATCTGGTGTTAGCGATTGGGGACCATCTGACAAAGCTTTGGCAGGATTCGGGTGAACCTCAATCATTAAAGAGTCTGTTCCACCTGCTAGAGCCGCTAGTGCCATCGACGGGACATATTCTGCTCTGCCTGTACCGTGACTAGGATCAATCATAATTGGCAGGTGTGTGAGCGATCGCAAAACAGGCACCACTGATAAATCTAGTGTATTACGGGCATATTGGCGGTCAAATGTGCGTATCCCCCGCTCACACAAAATTACATTCGGGTTTCCCGCTGCCAAGATGTACTCTGCTGCCATTAACCATTCTTCAATTGTTGCCGACATTCCCCGCTTCAGCAACACTGGTTTTGGTTGCGCTCCAACTTTTTTAAGCAGTGAAAAATTCTGCATATTCCGAGCGCCTACCTGAACTACATCCGCAACAGACCCTATCTTATCTAGGTCAGCTGCATCCATTACTTCTGTAATAATGCCAAGTCCAGTTGCTGCTCGCGCTGCCGCTAGCAACTCCAAAGCACTCTCACCGTGACCTTGAAAGGCGTAGGGCGAAGTCCGAGGTTTGTAAGCACCCCCCCGGAGAAACTTTGCGCCAGCTGCCTTTACACGCCGCGCCGTTTCAACAGCCGCGCCGTTTCAACAATCATCTCTTCGTTTTCTACTGAGCAAGGGCCAGCAACTAAGACAACTGGATGGTGTTTACCAATGTAAACCAAGCCGTTAGGGGTATCAACCGCAACTTCACTTGCTTGACCATGACGGTATTCCAGACTAGTTCGCTTAAAAGGCTGCTCTACCCGCAGTACTTGTTCAATCCAGGGACTAACTTCCTGAATTTGTAAGGGATCAAGGTTTGCTGTTTCACCTACTAGCCCTAGTACCACTTTATGCTTACCAACAATTTTTTCTGCTGTTAAACCCCTAGTGCTAAGTTCCTCGCTAATCCGAGCAATCTCTGCTTCTGGGGAACCATTCTTCATGACTACAATCATTGCAAATTCCTTGCTCAGTAGTGTTCCAATGTTTGAATAACTACAAACTATTTAAACTATAGCTTTGGTGTCTTCAGGTATTTTGTTTAACGAACAACTAGGAATTGTGAATCAGGAAGTATTATTATGCTTCAACCTACCGCAACGAATTTGCTTTTGGATTACAGCAATCTTTGAGCCTTCAATTCACCCGACCGCCAAAAAGCTTGAACTAGTACCGCGCGGCACTATACATTTTTTTGCCGAGTTGAACGCCAAGCGGACATCATCCGTCCCCAATTAGTCCTAAACTCTTGCCCTCCCAGCTTACTCCCTATTCTTTCTTCATCCCAAGAAGCAGAAAGTACACCATAACTCAGCCCTAATATCCCCAAACCAAAAAAGCCTATGCTTACCAGCAACACCACCACGTTAGGCAGCTTAAACAAGGCGTAACTCTTAATAATATAGCTGGCGATAAATGTTGCCATACCTAAAGCAGTCGGTATGCCACAAAATAAAGCCATCCGCCGTGCCATGCGATTACTCACAACTTTTGGAACTACCATTTCTTCTTTATTGAATGGTGTTCTATCAATCTTTGTCGTGGCTCCAGTCGACTTATCAGCCTTTTTAGATTTTTGCAGTGGCAAATCTTGGGCAGATTCTGAGGCTTTAGTTGTATGCTTGACGGATTTTTGCCGCTTTTTGCTGGGTTCAAATGGTAAAGGATTACGTTGTTGAGGTGCGTCAGGTGCCATAAACTCAACTACTCCTTAACCTCGAATTCCCAAGCGACCAATTAAAGCTTGATATCTCGGTTTGTCTTCTTGCTGCATATACGACAAAAGGCGCTTGCGTTGACCGATTAGCTTTAGTAATCCTCGTCGGGAAGAATGGTCTTTTTGATTTGCTCTAAGGTGTTCACTGAGACGATTAATCCGCTCCGTCAACATAGCAATTTGCACATCTGTTGAGCCTGTGTCAGTTTCGTGAACTTGGTAATCCGAGAGTAGTTCTTGTTTGCGCTGTTGCGTCAGGACCATAATGGAATTAATTTTTATTTAGTACAGCAATCTCTCATGTTACCACCTTTTTTCTAGGCGAGGGAGAACAGGAAGAATCCTGCTTACACCTCACCTATTCATTTTACTGGTGGACAAATACTGGGGCTACTGCCACACAAAAACTTTGGCTTCATACTCTCCCAAGTCAACCATCATGCCATCATCTGTAGATTCAATATTGTAGTTACCTGTCCATTCATGCCAGGTTCCAGCTGCTGGGAAGTTAGGAATTTGATATCCAGCCAGGAAGTTTTCTGAGAAATTTAGGACAACAACTACACGAGAACCTTGATCATTCCAGCGGCTGTAAGCCAGCACTTTTGCTGCTGGATTTTCGTGGAAAAAGTCGATGTTTTCTGTATAAAGCGCATGATTACTTTTACGCAGGGTTGTCAAGCCTTTGTAGTATTCAAATAAACTCCGATTAAGGTCATTGCCTAACAATGCCCACTCGATTTTGGCTGAGTCCTCGGTTTTGGGCTTGTACTCCCCAAACTCTTCACCCATCCAAATTAGAGGAACTCCGATCGCAGTCATTAGGATGGCAGCACCGAGTTTAACTCGCTTGAAAGCTTCTTGATCAAAAATATTGCGATCGCCTAGTTCAACCATTAAGTGATTGTGATCATGATTCGTCAGGTAATTTACAACATTTGTTGTACCCATAAAGCCTTGCCGCTTGCAATCGATCACATCTTTGAGACGCTCTAAATCAAATTCACCGCAGATATGCTCTAAAATGCAGTGATAAAAACTATCGTGCCAGCAGCCATCCATTGGTCCATCTGCATTAGTAATGCTAGTGGTTTCAGGTATGTGTTCCGCAATGTTATAAAACGGCTTCATGCTAGCTGTTTCTTTAGCTTCCTGCACAATCCAGTGCATAAAGTCATAGTTAGCAATCTGGCGTGCTGCATCGTAACGAATGCCGTCAATATGATATTCCTGAATCCAATGGCGTACGGTATCACCAGCAAATCGTCGCGCCGGATAAGTTTTTAGTTTTTCGTCGTAGAATTCGTAGTTAAACTCTGGTCCCCAGCTGTTGTCAGGATCACGAGGCTCGTGATGAGATTTGGGTAAGTGGTGCTGAGGCTTCTGAATGATTATAAATCCCGTCCATCAAAACACGAATGCCTCTAGCATGACACTGATCAATTAAATTCTTTAACTCTTCTGTTGTGCCGTAGCTAGATTCGGTGGCGAAGAAGTGGCGCGGGTTATAACCCCAGCTGTAGTCGCCAGGATACTCTTTGACAGGCAACAATTCAATCGCGTTAATACCTAGTTCAACTAAATGATCTAATTTTTCTACAACGTGCTTATATTTACCACGAGTGAATTTGTCATCCTCACCACCAGAAAAGTCCCCAACGTGCAGTTCATATATTACTAATTCGTAATCGGCTGGCAGTGGTTTGTCGTCGTGTTGCCAGACATAGGTATCAACAATCCGCTCACCACCTTTAACCCTGACGACCCCGTTTTCTTGATTATCAACATCAGTCGCATAGGGATCAGTAATATCCACCCATTGATCTGGTTCAAAAAACCAAGATTTTGATTGAACACGGAATTTATATTGATAAATACCGTCTTCCAGTTCAACCTTAGTCCGGAAATAACCATCTTTACCTTTTTCCATCGGGATTTCTTCCCAATCGGAGAAAGATCCAATTAACGCAGCTCCTTTGTTATAAGGGGCAAATAAATTAAATTCAATTGAACTTGCCATAGAAATTTTTGAGTAATAAAAGTAACCCAAGGATATTTTCCCTGCCTTAGTTGCTTTAGCAAATCGTTCTGGAGAAATAAGCTGACTTGTTGGATGCTAATTGTTATGTTTTAGCTGCTAAGGAAGGATAAAGGTTGTTTAAGCTAATTTTCGGCGATTAAGGTGCAAATTCGTCAAATATGCTAAATTTGAGCAGCTAAAATCTATCTCTTTAACCAGCATAAAGTTGGCTATAGGGAACTAAGCCATAAGTAATTAACGTGCCTTGAAGATTACTAGGTGCTTAAATGTGCGATCGCCTGGCGAATCCAATCCTCCGGATTGGCGTTTTTCGCTAACCCAGCATTTTGACTTACAGCTTGCAGCGCTTGAGAAACTTCATTAGGGGTATACCCTAGTGCTAGCAGCGTATCCTGCACTTCTTCTAAAACAGCGCTTGATAGTGGCACAGATGCAGAAGTTCCTGCTAATCCAGTTGTAGTGCGCCATTCTGCCAGTTTCTTTTTTGAGTTCTAGGGAAATGCGCTCAGGCTGTTTTACCACCTACGCCGGGAGCTTGAATTAATAGCTGGATGTTACTACTGACGATCGCCTGGACTAAATCTGGTAGTTCTAGGGTGTCCAAAAGCGCGATCGCACTTGATGCGCCAATACCACTGACACTGAGCAACTGGCGAAACAAATCCCGTTCAGCCAAAGAACCAAAGCCATACAGCACTGGCTGTTCTTCCCGAATTTGCAAATGAGTGAAAACTTGCACCGCTTCCCCAGTTGCGGGCAATTCAGCCGCTAAACGCGCCGGAATTTGTAAATCGTATCCGCAGGAGTTAACTTCAAGAGTAAGGATGACGCGATTGCCAGTAGTTTTGACAACGCTAGCAACTGTGCCTTTAAGATAGCTAATCATCCCAGGAAGCCGAAATACTTTAAGCCTTCCAGAATACCACCCGCACAGGCAGCCTTAGCCAAGTAACGGTGATCTACTGGGTTGCTCCTGTGCCATTCCAGCAGTTCTGAGCTAGCATTCCCGACAATGATTCCCCATTCCTCTTTCATCGCAAATAAGGCAATATCATTACCAGAATCACCGCATACAACTGTTTGCGTTGCCTCAATTTTCCATAAGGAGCGCAGAAACTGCATTGCCAAACCTTTATCACTATGGCGCGGTAGAATATCCAGGTCTTGACCCGTGCTATAAATTAACTTGGTATCTAACCCGTGCTTTTGCAATAAAGACTCTAGTTGCGGTAGGACTTCGGGTGCTAGAGACTGTGTAGGAAAAAACTAACTTTAAAGGGGCGCTGTTCTGACTCTGGCTGCGGAATAAGATCAGCAAAATGAGCGGTAGTAGCTATTATTGCATCACGATTCCACCCTTGCCTAAGTCTTTCAGACCAAGCAGAATCGGGAGTTTCACTGCCGTTGAGGTAGATTTCTGTACCTACGGCGGCGATTAAGGCATCAGGTTGCAAAAGCTGCTTTTTAGTTTGAAGTTGTCGATATAGAATTGGCGATCGCCCAGTGGCATACACGATCTTTGTCCTGTATTCTTGGCGATGTTGACTCAGCTTAGGGTTAAGTTCTGCTAAGGCGTTGTCATCGCCTACTAAAGTATTGTCTAGATCGGTTACGAATAAAAATGGTGTCATAGCAATTTATTTTTAGTTAACAATTCAATTGGATCACAAAACAAGCGCTATTGACTTACGACAACATTTTACTTGCATGGCTTGTCCTGACGCTTCACTCTGAATGAAATTCCTAACTAAGCACAAATTAGTTTCCTGGTTACCGCAGCTAAATCCTCAAGTTTGGATTTTGGGGTTTGGTAGATTTTTATCAGAAATTGGTACTGGTTTTACACTATTTTACGCCCCAATCTTTTTTGTTAATCAGGTAGGTTTATCAGCAACATCTGTCGGTATTGCCTTGGGTAGTGCCTCTATTTCCGGCGTAATAGGTCGAATTCTGGGAGGTTCTTGTTCCGATTCCCGGTTTTGGGGTCGCCGCCGTACTCTTTTGCTCTCAGCAGCTGTTGCCGCGATCGCTTCTTTAGTTTTAGCTACTACCAGCAATTTTTCTACTTTAGTTGTTGGGAACTTACTGATGGGTCTAGGACAAGGTTTATACTGGCCTGCCACTGAAGCAGTAGTAGCAGATTTAACACCGCCTGAGCATCGCCGTGAAGCTTACGCCCTCACAAGACTTGCAGATAATCTTGGTTTAGGAATGGGGATTGTTTTTGGCGGTGCGTTGATTGGCACAACAGGTGCTTATCGAGCGCTGTTTGTCGTTGATGCAGTTTCGTTTGTGGTGTTCTTTGGGGTTGTGTATTTAGCAATTGCCGAAACTTATCAACCGTCAAAAACTGAATCAACCTCTTTACAAGGCAGTTGGACAACAGCACTACGCGATCGCCGTCTTTTTGTCTATGTCCTGGTTAATATCATTTTCACGACCTATATTTCTCAGCTGCACAGCACTTTACCCCTCTACTTCAAAAACTTTGTCTCAGTAGGATCTGGAAAAGGATTTGCCGAAACAACTATTAGTGCGCTATTTGCTTGGCATCTTGCTCTAGCCATCGTGTGCCAGCTGCCCATTGCCCGCGCCTTAAAAAGGTTTAGTCACGCACAAGCACTCACTGTTTCCGCCTTGATGTGGGCAATAGGATTTAGCTCAATTTGGGTTACAGGTGTTGCTGCAACAAATCATTTAGGGTGGGCAATTTTTAGTTTAGGAATATTTGCGATCGCTACTGTTTCCTACACACCCTCTGCCTCTGCTTTAATTACAGACTTAGCCCCTGAATCTCAACGCGGGGTTTATTTTTCAATTAATTCTCTCTGCTGGGCAGCTGGCTATTTCATTGGTCCCCCTCTAGGCGGCTGGGCATTGGATCAACCTCGACCAGTGGCAGATAATTTCTGGCTAGGTTTAGCCTTGAGTATGGGCATCACAATTGCAATTTTGCGCTACCTTGAGCAAATACTACGTCCTAAGTTGTAATGTTTATGCTTTGGTCTAATGACTATCACGGGTATTATGCCATCAAGCAGGATAATATCTGGATTAAGACGGGTATAAGCAGCTAAACACTTTAAGATGATTTTTAACTTCTTCAAATCTTTATATTAATTTCAGTAGTTTCTACAGGCGAGGAAACGAAGAATATAACTTACCTTTGATCTAGAGCCATAATCTTCGTCTTCTCCTGTATTTATTATGATTTCTACCCAAGCCTTTAACCACATTTCCTTCCAAATATTAGCTGTAGTGCATTCTATGCAGCACAACGTGCAAGAGTGGATTCGCAAAGAAATTGTTGACGATGATCCTTATGACCAAGAAACGTTCTTTCCCAAAAACAATAATTAATTTTAATTGTGTTCTACGCTTACAAAGCATTGAAAGATTTAGTAAAAGATATAATAGTTTATTATTTAAGATCATACCTTAACGCCTCTAGAGGGTTATTTCTAGAGGTGTTAAGCGTGGTTAAGTTATAAGTTTTCAGTATAGTTATTGTCCGTATATATACATAGTTTAATTAGCAAACTCTGCTTTAAAGTGAAGAAGACATGAATATTAGATTGAATTCTATGAAAAGAATGTAAATCTAACTTTTACTATGTTCGCTACGGTGCATTGAGCGTAAATTATACACTCCTAACCAAGCGATTTTGACTTACTGATTTGATAGTAGGCTAGAGGTAACGGCATGGTGGTAGTCCGAAAGCACAAGCCAGCAATGCTTGCATCGTACTTAACTTGTGTTGTTCAAATTCTTGGCAATCGTTACGTTTTACTGCGCGCATAGGCGATGTCCGCCGCAGGCATCGCCAGCATTTAGCGGGATAATAGTATAGACGCTAGAAGTATCAAAGTAATGTCTTCTCCTATCGCTCCCTGTTGTGTAGTTGTCCTCAGCCAACAACAGCAACAAAACACTGACCACTGTAACCAATCTGCTGAGGATGATTGTGTTCAGGGTATCAAGCCTAAAAACTGCACCATTGTTGAAGATGGTCGGGTTATCGTTACGTCTACTAAAAAGCTATGAAATTTAATAGGATTGGTAAGATAATTTGGTCATTGTCTTTGAAAGCTTCCTGATAAAATCTTTCAAGGTCAATACCGTGATCCTTGGTGGATAATTCAGCTTGTCCGAGTATCAGCCAGTATTCACGAATCTCTACTATGTCACCAAATAAACATTCATCCTGAAATATCTCTTTTTCCTACTTGCGGAATCTAAACGCCAATCACACCCTGCTTAGACGTAGAGAGGTGCTGTTTCGTAATTTCAGATGGGAAGGTTACTAAGTAAATTCCGCAATAGCTGCTGTGTCTACCTCAAGTTAGAGGGATTGTCTGCCTAGTAGCATCTAGATCTGACATGCAGCGCTTGGCTAAAAAGTTAGGTTTTGTGTCAACTATTCCATACATAATCTTCCGCTCTTAACAAGTTCCTCAAATTTCTTACCTGAATCTGTAAGATAAAAGCAATCTTGGTTATGGCACTTGCTGCAAGTATTTCCATTACACCAAGAATGCACACAGTTTTTTTTGACGAGCGCGATCGCCTGTTTGCTTTTACTAGTGATTGCCCACATTCTTTCTACCTGCTGCCATTCTCTGTATAGTGAGTGAATAATCATGACTTCAACTCCACTGGTTTCCCCTAGCAGCCTTGAGATTTCAATTCAATCAAAACCTCTGGCGACAGAAGAACTGCGTAAGATTCATGCCTACTGGTGTGCAGCTAACTATCTATCAGTTGGACAAATTTACTTACGCGCTAATCCGTTGCTACGCGAACCTCTAAAGATAGAGCAAATTAAACCTAGATTGCTCGGTCACTGGGGTACTACTCCGGGTCTCAACTTCATTTACGCTCATTTCAACCGCCTGATTAAACTGAATGATTTGAATGCAATCTACATCGCAGGTCCTGGTCATGGCGGTCCTGGGATAGTTGCTAACACTTACCTAGAAGGAACTTACAGTGAGTTTTATCCCAATATTACTCAGAATACTGAGGGAATGGAGCGCCTATTTTTGCAGTTCTCTTACCCTGGCGGTATTCCTAGTCACGCTGCGCCGGAAACTCCAGGCTCTATTCATGAAGGAGGAGAACTTGGTTATGCCCTCGTTCACGCCTACGGTGCTGCCTTCGACAATCCCGATCTACTAGTTTGCTGCGTAGTTGGCGACGGTGAAGCCGAAACAGGTCCTCTTGCTACCAGTTGGCACAGTAACAAGTTTCTTAACCCTGTCCATGATGGTGCTGTTCTGCCCATCCTCCACTTAAATGGTTACAAAATTGCTAATCCAACAGTGCTAGCGCGGTTGAGTAACAAGGAACTAGAGAGTCTATTTATTGGCTACGGGTACAAACCTTATTTTGTGGAGGGAGATGACCCAGAAACAATGCACCAGCTGATGGCAGGTACTCTCGATACCATTGTTGCCCAGATCAAAGCAATTCAGGATGATGCCCGGACTAATGGTTTCTCCCAGCGCCCACAGTGGCCAATGGTTATCTTGCGGACACCAAAAGGCTGGACGGGTCCAAAAATAGTTGATGGCTTACCTATCGAAGGAACTTTTCGCGCTCATCAGGTGCCGCTAGCAGAGATGGCAAGTAAGCCTGAGCATCTAAAAATGTTGGCAGACTGGATGAAGAGTTACAAACCTGAAGAACTTTTTGATCAAAATGGGAAGCTGATGCCAGAATTAGCAGAACTCGCGCCTTCAGGCGATCGCCGTATGGGTGCGAATCCTTATGCTAATGGCGGTTTGATGCTCAAAGACCTGCGAATGCCTGATTTTCAGGAGTATGCTGTCAAAGTACCTCAACCTGGCACAATTGAGGCAGAATCAACTCGGATCTTAGGAAACTTCTTACGCGACGTGCTCAAACTTAACGCCGATAGCGGAAATTTCCGGGTGATGAGTCCAGACGAAAACAACTCAAATCGCCTGAGTGCGATTTTAGAGGTAACAAATCGAGTATCCACCGCCGAGATTCTCTCTACTGATGATCATATTTCCCCTGATGGTCGGTTGATGGAGGTTTTGAGCGAGCATATGTGTCAAGGCTGGCTGGAAGGGTATCTCTTAACTGGTCGCCACGGCTTCTTTTCCTGCTACGAGGCGTTCATCCACATCGTCGACTCGATGTTCAACCAACACGCTAAATGGCTGGAAACCACGCGTCACATTCCTTGGCGTAGACCAATTGCTTCTCTCAACTACCTGTTGACCTCTCATGTTTGGCGGCAAGATCACAATGGTTTCACCCATCAAGACCCTGGTTTTATCGACGTTGTAGTCAATAAAAAGGCGACCGTTGTTCGAGTTTACTTACCTCCAGATGCGAACACACTACTCTCCGTAACTGACCATTGTTTGCGTAGTCGCCACTATATCAACTTGATTGTTGCAGGTAAACAACCTGAATTACAGTGGCTCGATATGGATGCTGCGATTAAGCACTGCACCGCCGGAGTTGGGATTTGGGATTGGGCAAGTAACGATCAAGGCAGTGAGCCGGATGTAGTGATGGCTTGTGCCGGAGATGTCCCAACTCTGGAAACCTTGGCTGCTGTTGATTTTTTGCGCTATCACTTCCCCGACCTGAAGATCCGGGTAGTCAATGTGGTAGACCTGATGACACTGCAACCGCAAGCTGAGCATCCCCACGGTTTGTCCGACTGGGACTTTGATTCTATCTTTACTACCGACAAACCAATTATTTTTGCTTTTCATGGCTACCCCTGGCTCGTCCATCGTCTGACTTACCGTCGGACAAACCACAAGAATCTCCATGTCCGAGGATACAAGGAAGAAGGAACTACTACCACGCCTTTTGATATGGTCATACTCAACGAGATAGATCGCTTCCATCTGGCACAGGATGTGATCAATCGGGTGGCAACGCTTAGAGATATTGGTGCTTATGTGAAGCAGATTATTCGCGATCAGTTGATTGACCACAAACACTATATCGTCAAGCACGGTGAGGATATGCCTGAAATTCAGAAGTGGCAGTGGGGGTACTATAGCGGTTCTGAATCCCCAAAAACACAGCCTAAAACTGCTATAGAGCAAACTGATGGTAGTTCCACTCCGGCTATTGAGGGAGCAGAAGGGGCTGCACGTTCAAGTTCCTAGTTCGTCTTAAAGCAGCGAATGTAAAGTGTAATCAGTAAAATATAGGGTGTGTTAGGACATAAATAACGCACCCTATGGTTAACTAAGATTGACTTATAAGCCTAATGGTGAAGCTGAAATCTATCTGAATCTTGTTAAACTTGTTTAAGATAGGAGTTACGCAGTTGGATTAAGTAAGAAACCAAGAATTTCACTTTTTAAGCTCACGTGCTGCCACGCTTCCTGCCGTAGAACGCTGGCAGATGGCTTCAGGCAATGTAACAAGCGGGTAATTGCCTTGTGGGCAGGCAATGTCGATTCTAGTTGCACTCTTGCTGGCTCCCTAGAGCTGTAATCGTACTCGTTTACTTTTGGTGGGTTGATCCTTTCCTCCTATCGCACCCACGCTTTTTTCTCAACTGCATAACTCCTGAAGTCTTTATGTTTTGGTAGTTAAATTCGACGGACTCCTGAACAGTCTACAGCTTGGACAAGTTCTGCGATCGCACATCCTGAAACTGGCTCTATCCAATCTGGGGCAATTTCCGCTAGGGGTACGAGAACAAAAGCTCGTTCAGTGATTCGTGGATGTGGCAACTGGAGAGTCGGAGTATCCATAATTAAATCATCATACAGTAGTAAATCGAGGTCGAGTAATCGCGCTCCCCAACGTTCTTGGCGAACACGACCAAATTGAGCTTCAATTTTTAATAATGTTTTTAATAACAATTGGGGTGGAATTTGAACGTTCAGCAACGCACAGCCGTTAATATAATCTGGTTGTGGTGGTCCAATAGCTTTGGTTTGATACCAACTGGATTTAGCTTGCAAGTTAATGTCTGGTGTTGCAGCTAAGTTTTCCAATGCAGCTTCTACAATTGCGCGAGAATCGCCCAAGTTGCTGCCAAGCGCGATTGCACACAGCGCACGCTCCGCGATCGCACATTGCCCAGTTAATTTCACACTCCTCCTCACTCAATACACTCATTTACAATTTTGCATTTTTAAGCAAACCTTAATAAAAGCTTTCCGATATTTCAGTAAAAACATTGATCCCCACCAAGGCGTAAAATGAGCAAGACTAACAGCAATCAGTAGCTAAGTTTGAAGTGGCATAAGTGAGAAACTAACGTGCAGAATATCCCCTGGTTTAAGGAGCAAGCAAGTTGAGTAACTCTGAACGACGTGATGCAGGGCTGGCTCCTGATAAAGACAGCAAGCAGAAACGAGTCAAAGCTCCGCGTCTACCTGTGTCGCAATTGCTAACTCAAATGAGACTACCAACTCAGTTATTTAAACTGCCTGGTGATATGTATCGTCGCCGCTGGTTTTGGCTAGGGTTAGGTATCGGCAGTGGAATGATTGCCTTTGCTGGGGTTTTGTGGTCTATAGAACGCAGCCTGCCGCAAACTGCCGAACTTTTTACTTTTGTGCGCGACGAGACTGTAACGATTAAAGCTGCCGATGGCACTATACTTCAGCAGCAAGGACCAGCTACGCGAGAGCAACTAGAACTTGAGGAAATTCCTCAACCACTTATTCAAGCTTTCATTGCCTCAGAAGATCGGCGCTTTTACCAACACGACGGAGTTGATTACCAAGGTATTCTGCGAGCATTCTTCTCCAACCTCCGCTCGGCAAATCTTGTAGAAGGCGGTAGCACAATTACGCAACAGCTAGCACGGATTCTTTTCCTAAATCAGGAGCGGACTTTGTGGCGCAAGCTTAAGGAAGTTCGTCTGTCTCAGAGAATTGAGCAGAAATTGAGTAAAGAGCAGATTTTAGAGCGCTACCTTAATCTGGTCTATTTAGGGGAGGGTGCTTACGGTGTTGCTGATGCCGCCTGGGTCTACTTTAGTAAACCATTGGACAAATTAACTCTGCCAGAAATGGCAACGATCGCGGGTTTAGCACCCGCTCCTAGTCTCTATTCGCCTGCGGTAAATAAACAAGCAGCCCAACAACGGCGAAATCTGGTGTTGCAGCGGATGGAAGACGATGGAGTAATTACAGATCATGCAGCGGCATCTGCAAGTGTTGCACCACTTGAAACTAAATCCAGTCTACCCAAAAGGCTCCAAGTACAAGCGCCGTACTTTACAACATACATTCAAAAGGAATTGCCGAAGTACATCTCACAAGATCTATTAGAAGCTGGCGGCTTGACTGTTGAAACAACGTTGCATCCCCAATGGCAGAAAGTAGCAGAAGCGGCTGTTAAAGAAACAGTAGAACGCAATGGTCGGTGGCAGAAATTTGAGCAAGCAGCCTTGGTGTCCGTTGATCCGCGCAACGGTGAAATTAGGGCTTTGGTTGGAGGAAAGGATTTTGACAAGAACCAGTTTAATCGTGTCACCCAAGCACAGCGGCAACCTGGTTCGACATTTAAGGGATTTGTGTATACGGCAGCGATCGCCGCTGGTATTTCTCCCTACAAGAGCTATATTGATGCTCCCTACAGAGTTGAAGGCTACGAACCTAAAAACTACAGCCATGGTTATCGCGGTTGGATGTCGATGCAAGATGCCCTTACTGCCTCGATTAATACAATCGCCGTCAAAGTATTAATTGATGTCGGCTTTGAGCCAACGATCAAACTTGCTCATCAAATGGGAATTAAATCCGAACTTAAGCCCACCTATTCTTTAGCTCTAGGCGCTTGGGAAGTGAACTTGCTAGAGCTAACGAGTGCTTATGGAATTTTGGCAACTGGTGGTATGCGTACCCCAGCGCATGGTATTCGCCGGATCATTAACCGCAGTGGTGATATTCTCTATGCAGCTGAATATCAGCCAAAGCGGGTTCTAGATGGAAACAGTGCCGCGATCGCCACTTGGATGTTAAAAAATGTAGTGCAAGCAGGTACAGGTCGCGCCGCACAATTAAACCGACCTGTTGCTGGTAAAACGGGTACTTCTGATCAATCTCGTGATCTCTGGTTTATTGGCTACATTCCGCAAATGGTAACTGGTGTTTGGTTGGGTAACGATAACAATAATCCTACGTGGGGCAGTAGTAGCAGCGCCGCTGCCACCTGGCATCAATTCATGGTGAAAGCGGTTGCAGGAATGCCTGTAGAAAACTTCCCAAAACTACCTCCTTTAGCAGGACGCAAGGGAAGTATTAAGGCGCAACCACTGAAGCCAAAACGAGTTTTCTCTGGCAGAATCCCTACCAGAAATCCCAGTAATTTTGATCGTACTGCTCCAGAAAGTACCAACTATCCCCAGCGCTATCGCAGACGCTATCAGCAGCCAGAAGAAGTACCCACCCGGAGAAGGCGCTACCGCAGCGATCGCGTTACCCCCAATGCTAGTACCTCAGCCCCATCTATGCCCCAGCGATTACGCAGAAAAGCACCCTCAGCCCCAGCCACTCCTTTACGCTCACCTCGGATTCCAGCACAGTCGTCTTGGCGAGAAAAGCTGACTCCAGTAGAACGTCCTCAGAACAAACCGCAATTGCCTAATCCGCAGCCTGCCACAGAAACTCAATCTCAACCAAAGCCAGTAAATCAAGAGTAATTAGGGATCAAACTTGGGGGGGATGCCGGGAGTCCTCTCTTTTTATACGGTGTTAAGATCTAGTGTTGCCTAATGAAAGAGGATATAAACATGAATTTATTAATGCAAACAGCAGCACAAGCGGCAGAAAATGGTCCCCATTTTCCGATATCTGCCACTTTGGTGTATGTAGTTGGTTTATCGCAGCGACAACAATTGGCTCAGTTGCTTGGTATAACTCTAAACGCCCTGTTGGTTGGGAAAACAAAGAGCGCCCTGACGTTGTGCCTGAAGTTAAAAAAGATGAAACTCCTGGTCTTGGTGAACCAACAAAAAAACCTTAAGTGTTGTCAGTAGTTAACTAACTGCGATCAACCCAACGACGGTAGAGTTTTTGGATTCGTTTGAGTACATCACTGTGACCTAGTTGAGGTGTATCATTTGCCGGATTCAAAGACTCTAACTTAGTAAGCAGTTTTGCTTCTGCGATCGCCACTTCCCCATCGCGGTAAATTAAGCCACTAATAGCTTCAAGCAGGCTATGAACATCTTCAGTACTGAGGCGATCGCCTAAATACTCTTGAATCCACTCGTAGCACTCTGTTGGCTGCACAGGCTTCAGTTCGTGGAGTAACGGCTGGATATCTGGCTCAGCAGCTACACCTTTTTCTTGTGCTAGCTGTTGGAGATATTGCCGTTCTTCTGGCTGGATTTTGCCGTCAAGCCAAGCTGCTCCAACCAAGATTTTAATTAAGTTTTTGACGTTGGCATTCACCATTAGTTTTGTCCTCACAACAATATAAGCTTAATGATTTTTTTCTTAAACGCACCATAAAAAAACCATCCATTGAGTGTCGATGAGGCAATACCTTGACATAGCCTTCTGGGGTCGCAAAAGCAGCGGCGGGTAGAATCGGGAAGTGGCAAGTCAACTTGCCAATTAGGGTGTTGAGCTAAAAAAGGTTGAATCACACCTTCGTTTTCTAGAGGATGCAAAGTGCAAGTGGCATAAACAAGAATGCCACCGAGTTTAACATAAGTAGATGTTTGGGATAGTAATTCTGCCTGGAGCAGAGAAAGTTCCTGCACAGATTTTGGTGTTTGTCGCCAGCGAGCATCAGCATGACGGTGCAAAGTTCTAAAACCAGAGCAAGGTACATCAAGTAATAAGCGGTCAGCATTTTTAAACTGAAACTTGCGACTATCTCAAGGCAAATTTGAATTGATTGCAATTGCAGTCGCGTAGCGTTTTCCTTGAGTTTTCGGAGTCTAGAAGCAGTGCGATCACAAGCCCAAATAGTTCCCTTATCTTGCATCAATTCCGCGATGTGTGTTGTCTTTCCGCCTGGTGCAGCACAAGCATCAATTACAACTTCACCTGGTTGAGGGTCAAGCAAAGAAGCTACCAGTTGAGCACTACTGTCTTGCACCGTCACCAACCCTGATTAAACCCAGGTAGATTTTGAATCTGACCTGTACTTCCACTTAATCTCAAAGCTTGGGGAAGATGGGGTACACGAATTACAGCTACACCTGTTGATTGGATTGCCGCTGCAAGTGTGTGAATTGAAGTCTGTAGCGGATTCACTCGCAGATCAAGCACTGGTGGTTGGTTCAGCCATGCACACAATTGTTCTGTTTCTGCTAGACCGAACTGTTCTAACCAAACTTTAACAATCCAGTCAGGATAACTGTACAAGATGCCCAAACGTTCAACTGGATTTTCTGGTAGTTGGAGCGGATCTGTTGCCGGATAACCTAATTCTGACTTTTCCTTACCTTGTGCCAAGCGAATGTATTGCCGCAATAGACCATTAACAAACCCAGTCAGCCCTAAAAATCCGTTTTCCTTAGCTAGTTCAACTGTAGAATTAACAGCGGCAGAGACGGGAATTCGCTCTTGATACCGCAGTTGGTACAATCCCAAGTGGAGAATTGTCCGGAGGTAAGGCGGTTGTTGGTGAGCTTTCTTTTTAGCTAATTGGTTAATCAGGGCATCAAGCGATCGCAACCTCCTAACACTGCCATAAACCAATTCTGTCACTAATCGGCGATCGGCAGCACTTAAATCTGCCTTACGCAGCACTCGGTCTAAGGCAAAATCAGCATAAGCTCCTTTGTGAACATCGCTAAGGGCAATAAAAGCTAGCTGACGAGAATTATCCATGCCGATTAGTTTAAGCCCTGCGTCAACAATGCACCGAGTCGTTTCAATATACCCAGGACACTATACAAATCATTCCCGCGCCGGAGTGTGAATTCGTCTGACAGCGCATATTGTGGTGTATCTTGCTTGGTCAGCTTAATAAAAATAAAGTTGCTACCATTTGTGACTAAGCCAAAAGCAGGTTTTCCAGTATTGGGATTAGCCATCATATAAGCCAGTGCTTGCGGGATTCCTAGCTTCAGCGAGAATCCAGCTTGTTTAGACTCCATGACTAAGACCCAAAGTTGTTGAAGAACCAGTATATCAATGCGTCCTTGAATAATTTCTCCCTCATCCTCAGCAGCAATTCGCACAGGTGCTTCTGTTGTGACGCGGAAGGGAGGACGGTAAAGACCTGCTAGAGAAATCAGTGGAGACAGCACTAGCATTTTGACAAGGCTTTCAGGCATTGGGTACTCGTCTAGGTAAAGAAAGTCAGCCTTCACCCGATCAAGCGATCGCATTTCTAAATCAGTGAGTTCTGGTAAATCATCTAGCCATTCCCCAAAAAATTGCTCATCCTCAGCCTGTTTAAGTCCAAATTTCTCTTTGACATCGTGCAGGGTAAGGTCTTTAGCTTGGATTGTTTGCACCATAGCTTTATTTAGTTCCGTTCTTACTCTGATTAGCTTTGGTTAATTGCAGCGTTAAGCGATCGCAGTTGGCTTAACGAGCACCTACCATACGGAGAAAGCAAATAGTATTACGTTCCATTCCCATCAGTGTCCCCAAGTTGATCTAATAAAAATGGTTGAAAAATCTGTAAAAAGTGCAACAAATCTCTTTTATTTAGAATATGCTATCAATCTAGAAACTAGTCTTTTAGACAATTCTAAACTGCCAATTGCTCTAGTTTCAATTGATTAAAACCTAGTTAAGAGCCTCAGAGTACTGGAACAGTAAAGGATGGGATTGGAACAACCAGTTAAACGGGTAAAGCCCTGCTTTTTGCAGAGTAGTTGAAATTATCGGAGATAGAGACATCCCCTCTTTTATCACCTAGAGACAGTTATAACTGAGAGCGAGACAACAGGAGAACATTGAATTTTATGATGAATAATGGTGCAATGACCCCAGCGCAAAAGCTAAGTGAGAAGTTACCTTCAAGACTAAAGCGATTGGCAGATTTAGCGTATAACTACTGGTGGAGTTGGACAATTGAGAGGGTTTCCTTATTCCAGAATATTGATCCCGAAGAATGGCAACACTGTGGACACAACCCTGTTGCGATGCTGGAAACTGCCTCTTACGAACGCTTAACCCAGCTAGCTGAAGACCCCTTTTACATTAAGCAGATTTCAGCATTAGCTGCCGAGTTTGACCAGTACATGGCACAACAAGATACTTGGGTTAGTCGGGTTGCACCACAATCACAGCATAGCCTGATCGCCTACTTTTGTGCTGAATTTGGCATTCATGAATCGCTACCCGTATATTCAGGCGGCTTAGGAATTCTGGCAGGCGATCACCTCAAGTCTGCCTCAGATCTAGGCGTACCCCTTATCGGTGTGGGGCTACTGTATCGCCAAGGTTACTTCCGGCAGCGGCTCAACAATAGTGGTTGGCAGGAAGAAAACTACGTTGACAATCAATTCCAGCAAATGCCCCTAGAGTTGATAAAAGATCAAGGGGAACCAGTGACGATTGAACTTGAAATTCGCCAACGGATAGTCAAAGTCCAAATTTGGCGAGTGCAAGTTGGGCGCGTGAACCTCTACCTACTTGATACAAATCGCCAAGACAATGATCCAATTGATCGTTGGTTAACCGGACACCTCTACGGCGGTAACCAGGATACCCGGATTGCCCAAGAAGTTGTACTAGGAATTGGTGGTGTCCGGGCGCTACAAGCATTAGGTATTAATCCTGCTGTTTATCACCTTAACGAAGGTCATGCAGCATTTTGCACTTTGGAGATTGCGCGGCTGGAAATTGAGCGTACCAAAAAATCGTTCTATGATGTTGAAGCAGCAGTGCGAAGCTCTTGCGTATTCACTACCCATACGCCAGTGCCTGCGGGTCACGATGTCTTCTCTCCCGATTTGATGGACTCCTACTTCGCGCACTACTGGTCTCAAATGGGGCTTTCGCGGGAGCAGTTTCTAGCGTTAGGGGCGCGGCGACTGGGCGACCCTTGGGAACCTTTTGGGATGACCGTTCTGGCGTTACGGATGTGTCGCGCAGCTAATGGTGTAAGTGAATTGCACGGCGTAGTTTCGCGCAAGATGTGGACAATTCTCTATCCTGACCGCGCTGAAGACAAAGTACCGATTGGTTATATCACTAATGGCGTTCATGCACCAACTTGGACTGCGCCTTTGATGGCTGATTTATACACTCAGTACTTGGGAGCAGACTGGAAAAATCGTGCGGCTGAACCTGCTATGTGGGCTGCTGTTGAGCAGATTCCAGATGAAGAACTGTGGTGGCGGCACCGAGTTCTGAAAGAGCGGCTGATTGCCCACACCCGCTTCAAAATTAAAAAAGCAAAAGAACAGCGTGGTGAAGACAGCGATCGCATTGCCGCAATCCAAACGTTACTAGACCCAGATGTGCTGACAATTGGTTTTGCTAGACGCTTCAGCCCTTACAAGCGCGGTGACCTAATTTTGCGGGATGCTGAACGGGCGCTAAAGATTTTTGGCAATGCCGAACGTCCACTTCAAATTGTTTTTGCTGGTAAAGCTCATCCAGCTGATGAAGAAGGCAAGCGAATTATTCAACGCTTGATGGAGTGGTGCCAACATCCAATACTTCGTAACCGAGTAGCTTTAATTGAAGACTACGACATCTACACGGGTCAAAAACTGGTGCAGGGTGTAGACGTTTGGTTGAACAACCCTCGCCGTCCTCTAGAAGCATCTGGTACAAGTGGGCAGCAGAAGGTCTGCTTCAACGGTGGGATCAATTGTAGTGTTCTCGATGGCTGGTGGTGTGAAGGCTATCAGACGGGAGCAGATGGCAAGGGGAGTAATGGCTGGGCGATCGGTGAAGATGCCCACACTAGCGACCAGAATTGCAGGATCGCATTGATTCTCAATCTCTGTATCAATTGTTAGAAGATGAAATTGTTCCTCTTTACTACAACCAGGATGCTAATGGTATTCCCCACGGCTGGATTCAAATGATGAAAGCATCGATTAAGACAAATGCACCACTGTTTAACACAGACAGGATGGTTACAGATTATGTAACCCGGCGTACGCACCCGGATCTTCTGCTGGTGCTACACCGAGTTTAGCCAAGGTATTTGCTTAAAGGTTGTTATTTTTTAATTTTGGTAGGGGCGGTCTTTCAAAGATTGCCCCTTTTTATCAAAAATTATCCAAGTAGCTAGAAATTAAGTTTTGAAGTTGATTCTAAATAAAGGTATTGTCAGAGTTAGGCAGTTCTGCTAACTCATCCAGATCCTAAAGGATTTTACAGTGCTATGGCGGTTCTGATCTGGAGTTACTACCCGAATTGAAGTTAAGGTAAGAATTGTCCACCCTACTTTCAAACTGCACACAGCATTCAATAACCGTAAAAAGGACTCAGAGGATGAACACAGATAATACAGACAAAACTGATAGCACTGCAACCAATCAGCATCAGAACACGACTCCGCCTACAGAAAGCAAACCAAAACAAACGCTTAAAACAATTGACATAAATGGTTCCCGTCCGGTTGAGCCAAGTAATATTCAAGTTCAAAAAACTTTTAGACATCGATGGCAAACGCCCAGTTGTTTCAGGGTGAAATCCAAGTTCAGGAAACCTTTGACTTAGATGGGCAACGTCCGATCGCCGCTAGTAACTAAGGTTCAAGACACCCTGGACATCGATGGTAAGCGTCCAATCGATTCAAGTAAAATTCAAGTCCAAGACACCCTGGACATAGATGGGGAGCGTCCAATTACAGCTAGTAATTTTGAAGTTAGGGATACCTTAGACATTGATGGTCGCCGTCCAATTATTTGAAGATAACTTTGAAAAGCCTGAGTTTATTAAAGATTACATAGACTAAAACAACTCAAATTCAGCAGCTAGTTGTTTTGTTACATAAAGTTATTAAATACAGCAAGTCTAACCTGGGATGAGAATTTGGCAGGCTGATTTTTATCGTCGTCCTTTACAAGATGAAGCAGGTGTTGTGGAGTTGCTAATTTGTGACGCGACTCGCCTTTTAAGTATGAGGCGCTGTGTCCGCAGTCGCAAGCGAATAGTAGCTGGCTCGTTTAGTAAATCAATTGGCAGCGGGTCAAAACTTGCCAGATTTAATTCAAGTGTTTCGTCCGCAGTCGTTGAGTTTAATTCAGTCAGCTAGTCAAAAATTCAGGCATTTGTGTAGAACCAACTCGACGCACTTTTGCCTTAAAGCAGTGGCTACAGGAGCGGATACACCAATATTCCAACACAGACGAATCTACAACCCCTTAGCCCTAGATAAAGCACCTCCCACACCACTACCAGAAAATTTATGGGGAGCAGTGGCTTGCCACTCTGACAGCAGGTGATATTGAGTCAGTTACAGAACGCCTGATTCCAATTGTGGAGATGCAATTTTCGCTGCCGCTTAATTTAGGGTTAGCTTCAACAATTCCTGTCCTGCAGGCGTTGTGATTTATGGTGGACGGCAATCAATGCGGTTAGCACGGTGGTTACAGAGTCTCGACCTGTGGCGCTTAGTTACGCTGCTGGTGAACCAGCCTGGGTTAATTTAAAGGGTTGGTAGAGCGATGGCTGTTGCTACATTTGAGGATCAAGAAGTGTTGCTTGCACAAGTTTATGAACAGCGCAAAAACCAAAGTCAAGGACTACATTTTTTGCTGGTGCAGCCGGATGATCTGGGCATGACTTACAGCGGTTTCTGGCCTGCAGCCGGATTAATAGTAAGTAACAAATTGTTTTTATTCTTATTAGTTATTTAGAATTTTATTGATACTGAAAATTAGTTATTGTTAAAATTAATATTAAGTAACAAATTGTTTTGATTCTTATTAAATTATTTGAGTTCAAAATAGATAGAATTGCTAATCCTTACTAGGCATATATTTTACCTGTTTAAAATAAATATTAAGTGTTCATGTAACTGATTGATTAGATAGCTGCCGCTTCTGGAAGTATTGACTTATCTGTGAAAAACTTTAGTATCTAATGTAGCCCATTTCAATATAGATGGGTCTAATCTAAAGCATTTAATACGACTACCTTTTTTAAGGAAACACTATGGAAGAAGCTAAGTCTAAGACAAAAGTTACTAGAAACGAAGAGCTGGAAACCTTCTACAGCAGATAGGGGGAATTATTCCTGCTGAGGTAGCAGCACGTTGATAGGGAGGGTAGTGATTTTAAGACGACAGCTCACGAGCAAGCAGATCCTGAGAGCATTAACGTTACAGTAAGGCTACAGTAGACCAAGAAGGTCTGGCAAATAACTATGCCGTTGAGCCGGAAATGTATTTTGAAGAACCAGGAGACGCGAAGCAAGAAGAAGAACAGGCTGCTGCTGAACGCGCTCAAGAATTAGCAGAAGCAAATGAAGATAAAGAGGGAGAACTGACAATGGAACACGATACGCGTGGTAGAGGACCAGACTTATTTAGGGACTCAATAAAGCTAGCAATTATTTGTAGCTTGGAAAACCTTTTAAATTTCTGATAAAGAAACCGCTCATAAGACTCTTCAAAAGAAGATTTTGGGCGATTTTTTTATGAGAGTAGCTATTGAGAGAAGCCTTATTTTAAAAGGCGATCGCTACCAACTAATTTTTTGATATTAGATGCTGTCTTTCTCGGTAAAATAACTTGATGTTGCAGCAAGTTATAGGACAAAGAAGATGGCTGAAGCTGAGATTGGGATTATTGGTGGTAGCGGTCTTTACAAAATGGATGTCCTTAAAGACGTGGCAGAAGTGGAAGCTACTACGTCGTTTGGTACGCCCTCTGATGCTTTGATACTAGGAACTTTGGCGGGAACGCGGGTTGTTCTTTTCTTGCTCGCCACGGACGCAATCACACTCTTTTACCCTCTGAGTTGCCGTTCCGGGCTAATATTTATGCGATGAAACAGTTGGGTGTAAAGTATTTAATTTCCGCTTCAGCGGTTGGTTCGCCAAAGAAGAAGTTGAACCTTAGATATGGTAGTACCAGATCAATTTATTGACCGAACGAAAAATCGGGCATCTACCTTTTTCGGGGAAGGACTTGTTGCTCATATTGCTTTTGCCGATCCCATTTGTAATCGTACTGGCTGAAATTTTGGCAGAAGCGACGCTTCGCTTGAACTTATCAGACGTAAACTTGCATCGTGGTGGTACTTACGTTTGTATGGAAGGTCCAGCATTTTCCACTTCAAAGCTGAATCTCATCTCTACCGCAGTTAGCGCAACAGTAATTGGGATGACGAATTTACCAGAAGCAAAGTTAGCCAGAGAAGCAGAAATTGCCTATGCGACTTTATTCTAGTAACAGATTACGACTGTTGGCATTCAGACCTGGGCGACAGTGTAACTGTTGAAATGGTAATTGCCAATCTGCAACGCAATGCGACTAATGCTCAAAAAGTGATTCAAGAAACAGTGCGACGTTTAAGTGAAAATCCGCCGCAATCAGATGCTCACTCGGCATTAAAGTATGCAATTCTAACTCAGCTTGATCAAGTTCCGGCAGCAACAAAAGAAAAGTTAGGGTTATTGTTGCAGAAGTACCCGTAAAGGCTATTTAACAAACATCTTGTTTAGTAGCAAAGGAGCTATTTCTTGAATTGGCAGAACGTGCTGTGCTGCACCCAGAGCGATCGCTTTAGGCATCCCAAACACGACACAACTTTTTCCGTCTTGGGCAATTGTCATACCTTGATTGAGAAATGACCCGCATTCCTTCTGCGCCGTCCGTACCCATGCCCGTTAATAAGATACCTACTGTTGCCCTGCCATAGAAGTTTGCCACAGCTTTAAACGTAACCGTTTAAGTTACGCTCGACCCTGTACAGTAGCGCAGAAAGAAAAAGTTAGATTTACACTTTCTTCAAAGAATTCAAACTGATATTCATCTGTTCTTCACCTAAAAGCCGAATTCGCTAATTAAGCTATGCATATATACAGGTAATAACTCATACAGAACTTTTATAAATTAACTGCTAAAACGTCTTTAGAAATAACTCTCTAGAGGCGTTTTTGCATGGAAGTCTTAGAGCCGACAAAAAATATAAAATCTTAATCAGCCACTACCACACAAATAAAATGATTAGATCCTTTTTTGCTTTTAGGGAAGAACATTTCTTGCTCAGGATCATCATCAATCTCTTTACGAATCCACTCTTGCACGTTGTACTGAAGAAAATGCATTAGGGCAAAAATTGTTAGAAAAAAACTGGTTAAAGACTTGGTAGAAATCATGAGAAACACAGGAGAGAACTAACTAAGGATTGGAACTCGGAGTTAAAGAATACCTGCCAATGCCCCGCCAAAACGAACCATTACAGTAGCAGAAACCTGAACCAAATCAAGGCTGGGGAACGAGCCGATAGGTTTGAGCTAATAGGTCTGGGACTAGAACAACTCCCGATTTATAATTGATTAACGACTTGGCTGGTTAGGTAACACGACGGTAAAGGTAGTCCAGCCATTGGAGCTTTCAACTTTTGATAGTACCTTGTAGCTGCTCAACTAACTTCTTTACTAGAGCTAGCCCTAATCCAGTACCTCCTGTTTCCAGCGACTGCCCTTAGGTACGCGATAAAACTTCTCAAAGATACGTGGCAACTGGTCTTGAGGAATCTCAAGTGATCACTTGATTGATAAATATAGTTGCTGCTTCAGTGGACTCGTAGCAAACACTCAGGACAATCTCACCACCAGCAGGAGTGCATTTACAGGCATTATTCAGGAGTTCTACAAGATTCGTTCCAGGCTGGCACGGTCTGAAACCAGAGAGTGCAACTCAAGGAGAAGATTAATTCTGTAAAGTTTGCTCACGTTGTCCTGTGCGGACGCGAAACGGCTCAGTTAGATTAGGCAACATTTCTTGTAGGTTTACAGTTTCGTTACAAGATGGCATAAGATCCAGCTTCCAGCCGTTGCAAATCTAGTAGTTCATTGATCAGATCGCTTTCACGCGCACTCTGTTTGCAAAATCTCCAGATAGCGTTCATTTTCTTTTTCTTTTTCGTACGTAGGAGAAAGTTTTAGCATAGAGAGCGCCATCTTCATGTTGGCGATCGGAGCCCGCAATTGTGGGAAACGGTACTCAAAAAGTTGCCAAGCCTTGAGAGCATTGAGTTTTTCCAGTGACTCAACTTGTGCAGTAGCAGCAGTGTACAATCGGCTTGCCGAATGGAGATCACCACATTGATTCGCTATCTGCTGTACTGCTTTAATCTCTAGTTCACCAAAGGGGTCTTGCTTATGGTTGAATAACCACAGGTCGCCTAAAACATCTTGGTCATCAACAATCGGACAAGCCAGGATTGCCACCTGACTGTGGATAGGCTCAGGAGTTAGTTCACAGAATTGAAGATACTGACCCTGCCGTAGTTGACGGTAGCCTTCAGCAAAGTCTGCCATTTGCACGACGCGCCCTATAGAAGAGATCATTGTCAGTGTTCCTTCAGCGCTAGAGGCTGTATACTCATAGCGAACGGTAGCGGTGCTGTCTGCAAGGTTGTACAAAGACGTATCACAGCAGATGAGGTCTAGGTGAGGACTAATTCCTGCATCGCAATGTGTAGCAGTTGGCTTTCGTCAAGACTGTCGCGCACTTTGTCAGTGATTCTTTTCAGCGTTGCTTCAAACTCCAAAGACTGCTGCAATTGTGCTGTCCGCTCTTGTACTTGGCACTAAGGGTAGTATTGAGCTGCTGTACCTGTTGATAAAGTTCCGATTGCTGGATGGCGATTTGTTAAGCTTGAGCTATGGTTGAGCAACTCAATCTCAAGCGACTGCCATTGGCGTGGCTCTAAGCAAAGATGGGCAATTAGTAGTCCCCACAACTTTTCCTCCTGTAAAATCGGAACTACCAAAAATAGACCGAACCTGAAACTGAGCCAGAAAATCGATATGATGCTGGTTTAAAACCTGCTGCGTAGATATCCTATAGCTTGATGCGACCTTGTTTATAGTCTCGCTAGCAGCTTCTACTAAATAGGAGCCTTGGACTTGCGTATCTAGAATAGATATCCAACCCGGTTACAGATTCGACAACTGCAATCCCACTCCCGTCTGACTCAAAGCGGTGGATAAACATCCGGTCGCAGGCGAGAAACTGGTTACTTCCGCTACCGTGGTGTTAAGAATCTCTTGCAGGTTAAGAGACTGGCGGAGGCGTTGGGTCATCATCTCTACGAGCCGCTTCCGCTCCGTCTGCTGCCGCAGTGCCTCCTCCGCTTGCTTACGCTCAGTAATATCGGTAGAAAATGCCGCAGATCGCATAGGGAACTCCATCAGACCCATAGAGGGGATATTTGCTGCCGAGATAGGTGTGTAGCCCGTCATCTTGAGGGATATTTTCTTCCCAATCCAAAGGAGTTCTGGCTTCTAACACCTTTGTCATGTTTGTCCCGAAGTACATCTGCTGTCTCTTCGGTAAGATGTCGAAGTCGGTCTTGCCTTTAACCTGCTCTTTAGTGAGGGAACAGGGTTTCAAAGCGGCGGTTGACGGTAGTGTATCGACCTTGTGTGTCTTTAACGTAGATAACCGCCATTGACCCGTCCATAATGGCTTGTAGCCGCTGCTCGCTTTCACGTAAGGTTTTTCGGCGAGCTTGCGCTCGGTAATGTCGTTGCGAATAGCGACATACTGATAGGGTTTTCCATCAGTATCCAAAATGGCACAATTGTTGTATCCACCCAGTAAAAACTCCCATCCTTTAGCGCGGTTCTTAATTTCCTTGCCAAACTAACCCATTGCTAATAGTCGCCCACAATTCTTTAAAGAATGCCTGCGGGTGGTAACCAGAATTAATGATCCGGTGGTTCTGTCCCCGTAGTTCTTCCCTAGCATATTTGGATATCTCGCAGAACCTATCGTTAACGTAGTTAATCGTTCCCTGAGGATCAGTGATTACCACAATAGAAGATTGATCTAGGGCAAACTTGATGTCCGCTAAGTCTTTATGTGATGCCTGTAGCGCTGACTCTGTCCGCTTGCGTTCGTTGATTCCACTTATCAAGTCTTCATTTGCTTTCGCAAGTTCAGTAGTACGATTAATAACTGTTATTTCACATTCTTGGTGAGATCCTTGCAGGGCTTTTTCTGCTTGTCGGCGTTCTTTTTGTGCCTGTGCGTTCTTTGTAAGGATGGATAGGTATTGAGCAATTTCTATCAGTGTTGCACTCTCATGCTCGCTCCATTGCCGGGATTCTGATGACTCAAAGCACAGCAGACCTACCAAGTTGTCTGGATGCTGGAACGGCACATTAAGTACTGCTTGGGTACTCCTAGCCAATATTGCTTCAGCTAGGGGCGCTAACCGCACGTCTTGGACAACGTCCTCAACGATGACTGCTTCTTTCATGCACAGAGCGATCGCATATTCCGGTGCTAAAGTCAGATCTAACACTAGCCCCTTTAGTTGTGGCATTCCTTGAGGCTCTATGGAATGAATTACAGTCAAGTTGCCTTGTTTGTCAATGGTTGAGTACGCGACTCGAAGAGTTTTGAAATATTCACTGAGCTGTTTTAACGTGCGTTCAATAGTTTTCTCAACCGACATATTCAACGCAATTCCAGCGGTCGATATGCTATTGATCAGCTTTAGGCGAGTTTGGCTTTCCTGGAGCGCCTTTTCCGTCCGCTGGCGCTCAATAATCTCGCTTTGCAATTGCGAAACAGCATTTTTTAATTCAGCCGTACGCCCTTCCACTCTGATTTCTAGAGCGTCATTAGCATTTTCGAGCGCCTCCTCTACCCGCTTGCGCTCGGTCACGTCCCGCGTCACTTTTGAGAAACCTTTGAGATTTCCCGCCTCGTCTTTTAGTGCAGTCAATACAGCATTCGCCCAAAATCGCGATCCGTCCTTACGTACCCGCCAGCCTTCGTCCTCACCCCGACCTTCGGCTGCTGCTATTTGTAATACTTGATGAGATTTGCCGCTTTCAATATCCTCACTGGGATAAAAACAGGAGAAATGGTGACCGATAATTTCGGAAGCCTGATAGCCCTTAATACGTTTTGCCCCAGCGTTCCAACTGACAATCTGTCCGTTGGGATCTAGCATGAAAATCGCGTAGTCTGTAACGCTCTCAACCAACAAGCGGAAACGCTCTTCGCTTTCGACCAATGCTGACTCATTCTGGCTGTGTTCGCTGCTCTTAGCTAGCCAAGAAGAGCCTTGGCGTTCACGTCTGACCCTCTCGACGTAGTTGTAAAAGAAGTCAGCTAAACCAGGCTCATCCTCAATTAAGGCACTTAGATTATTAATAACTCGCTGGTCAGTTTCATATGCCACTTCAGGATGGGACTCCAGCCACACATGACAAGTCTTTACATAACCGATAAGCGCGACTAAGTGCTGAAAATTCATAGCGCCTAGAAAGTGACGTAGCTCAGTCCGGCAGTATTCAGCTGCCTCTTTTTCCAGGGCAATAAAGATAGAACAATAGAGTAGGCTCTCTTGGAGTACTGAGTTTGATGGCAAGTCTCTCAGTTCGCTAGGTGCTCGACTGAGAATACTTAGGTATTCGTCAACGTCCGCTGGCTTTGGTGGGGGCGATTCAAGTAGCTCTAATATTTCCTGTGCTTTCATTCCCAGATGGTATAAGGAACAGCTGTGGCAGATCATGCAGTAGGGAACGGGACAGTAACGCGAGAGGTAAGCGGAGAGCTTTTCCTTAAATAGGATTGGCAGAGGATTATCCACATAGGCATTTATTGTCTGTTGCCACAGGTTTTCCATCACTTGTGGAGTCTGTGCCGCTGGGCTAAAGAAGGGAGGAAAAAAACCGAGCTTTTCCTTAATTTCGGTTGTAATTTGCTCACTTGTTCGCATAAACTACGTTTTCGCTCTATGGGTTTT
>JAUJND010000122.1 GCA_030446505.1 Chroococcidiopsidaceae cyanobacterium YX2bin18
AACGGCACAAGAAACCTTTATGCAGATGGCACAAGCAGCTGGGTTGAGAAGCCGGTTGTTTGTTACCATTGGGATTTTAGTTTTAGCTCGCCTTGGTGTATTTCTACCTGTACCAGGGATTAATCGAGAATTATTTGCCCAATCAACTCAAGGTAACAATCCTTTGGTTGGCTTATTAGACATTTTTTCTGGAGGAGGCTTTTCTACTTTAGGAGTCTTTGCTCTGGGAATTCTGCCATATATTAATGCTTCAATCATTATCCAATTGCTAACAGCGGCTATCCCCACTTTGGAGAATTTACAGAAAAATGAAGGGGAAGCAGGTCGACGCAAAATTTCTCAGTATACACGCTATCTAGCTCTAGGGTGGGCAATCTTACAAAGCGTGTTTATTGCCGCAGTCTGGCTTAAACCTTATGCAATAAACCCAGGACCTATATTTGTTGCTGAGACAGCGATCGCTCTTGTGGCTGGCTCAATGTTTGTGATGTGGGCATCAGAACTGATTACCGAGCGCGGTGTTGGTAATGGTGCATCATTGTTGATTTTTGTAAACATTGTCTCTTCATTGCCAACATCTTTAGGAAACACAATTGCCTTGGCACAAACTGGTGGTAGGGAGGCAGTAGGGCGCGTAGTCATTTTGCTACTAGTTTTCCTAGTGATGATTGTCGGTATCGTGTTTGTGCAAGAAGGCAGTCGCAGGATTCCAGTAATTTCAGCACGGCGGCAAGTAGGACGTAAGCTTTACCAAGAGCAACGGAGCTACCTACCGTTGCGTCTAAATCAAGGGGGCGTGATGCCAATCATCTTTGCCTCTACCGTTCTCATTGTGCCAGCTTCTTTAGCTAATTTCACTCGAAATGAGTATTTGGTTAGCATTTCCAGTTATCTAAATCCGAGTGGTACTGGTCTTGCACCCTGGGTATACGCTTTTACTTTCCTGGTGTTGATTCTTTTCTTTAGCTATTTCTATGCGACGCTGATTGTCAACCCAGTGGACTTATCACAGAACTTGAAAAAAATGGGTTCTAGCATTCCTGGTATTCGTCCTGGTAAGGCAACTAGTGAATATGTTGAGCGAGTGTTAAATCGGCTGACTTTTTTAGGTGCAATCTTTCTGGGGCTAGTTGCCATTATTCCAACGGCAGTTGAGAGTGCCACGCGGGTGCGAACTTTTCAGGGCTTGGGAGCGACTTCTTTGTTGATTCTCGTTGGGGTAGCGATTGACACAGCAAAACAAATCCAAACCTATGTTATTTCGCAACGCTATGAAGGAATGGTGAAGCAGTAATGACGCGATTGATCTTCTTGGGTCCGCCAGGAGCTGGTAAGGGAACTCAAGCTCAAACCTTAGCTCAATACAGAAATATTCCTCATATTTCAACTGGTGACATTTTACGCGGTGCAATGCAAGCGCAATCACATTTAGGCATTAAGGCTCAAAGCTACGTAGATCGAGGTGAATTAGTTCCTGATCAACTGATACAAGATATGGTGGAAGACCGCCTGAGTCAACCAGATACTAAGGTTGGTTGGATTTTAGATGGGTTTCCTCGCACTGTGAGTCAAGCGAGATTTTTAGATGACTTATTGCAATTCGTTCAGCATAGCGTTCGTGTGATTAATCTAGAAGTACCCGATGAGGTTTTAATTGATCGCCTTTTAGCCCGTGGTCGTCAGGATGATACCCCAGAAGTCATTCGCCGTCGTTTAGAAGTTTACCGGGAACAAACAGAACCTTTAATTAATTTTTATCGCGATCGCCATCAGCTTTTATCAGTTAATGGCAACCAATTGCTATCAGAAGTTACTGGGGAATTAGAAAAGGTAATTACTTTTTAAGCTGTTGTTTATTTAGCTAGCAATACATCTACCTTTTTAGCTCCTAATTTTGGAAAGGCAACTCTAAAGCTGTATTGCAGGTTACTTTTAGCCTCTACCATACTTCAAGATTTAGTAAATATTTGATAAGATATCTTAATGATATGCTGCTATAAGCCTGAAGCTATTACGCAGAATTTTAGTTCCATTAGTAGCTGCTACTTAATTAAGCAGCCTGTTGAGTTGAGGAAGCAAATTGTCTAAACAAGATTTGATTGAAATGGAGGGTACAGTAACAGAGTCCCTGCCTAATGCTATGTTTCGCGTAGATTTGGATAATGGCTTTAATGTTCTAGCTCACATTTCTGGCAAGATTCGACGCAATTACATCAAAATTTTACCTGGCGATCGCGTCAAAGTGGAGTTGACACCTTATGACTTAACTAAAGGAAGGATTACTTATCGACTGCGTAAAAAATAGGTAAAGGATTCTTAAGATAGATTTTGGTTTATATTTAGTAAACTTAAATATTTTAGCAAAACTCAAGAAATAATTGGTAAGATATTAGGTTTGTAATCATGTAAGAAGATGAAAGTCAGAGCCTCTGTCCGGAAAATTTGTGAGAAGTGTAGTATTATCCGCCGCCGTGGTCGGGTGATGGTAATTTGTTCTAACCCAAAACACAAGCAACGTCAAGGATAATGCCAGCACTACTCTAAAATAGATGTCTTCTAAGACGTCAATAGTTAAAGTTTATTGTACCAAAACGCAACTAGGGAGAAAAAAGCGTGGCACGGATTGCCGGTGTAGACCTTCCACGTGATAAGCGTGTCGAAATTGGTCTAACTTACATATACGGAATTGGGCTATCCCGTTCAAAAGAAATTTTGGCTACTACGGGTGTAAATCCAGATACTAGAGTTAAGGATCTAAGCGATGCTGATGTTACGTCTTTACGAGGTCAAGTAGAAGCTTATCAAGTTGAAGGAGACTTGAGGCGCTTAGAGGCAATGAACATTAAGCGCTTAATTGACATTGGTACATACCGAGGTCGTCGCCATCGCATGGGTTTACCAGTGCGTGGACAACGAACTCGCACTAATGCGCGGACACGCCGTGGTAGACGGCAGACAGTAGCTGGTAAGAAAAAAGCACCCAGTGGGAAATAGTTTTCTGCCGCTACGAACACAAGTTAAACCTTATTCTACAAGATCGATATGGCGCGACAACCGACAAAAAAATCTGGTACTAAGAAGCAAAAACGCAACGTACCCAATGGGATGGCATATATCCAGTCTACTTTTAACAACAGCATTGTCACCATTGCCGATCAAAACGGCGATGTAATTTCTTGGGCATCAGCTGGTTCTAGTGGCTTTAAGGGTGCTAAGAAGGGAACTCCCTTTGCTGCTCAAACCGCTGCTGAAAGTGCAGCTCGTCGAGCAGTCGATCAGGGGATGCGGCAAATTGAGGTAATGGTTAGTGGACCTGGAGCGGGTAGAGAAACTGCTATCAGGGCGCTCCAAGGTGCAGGTTTAGAAATTACACTGATTCGTGATATTACTCCTATTCCTCACAATGGCTGCCGTCCACCCAAGCGCCGTCGAGTTTAAACCAAAATATTGGGCGTGTGAAGCGAACTTCAAACTATAAAGCTTAATTCCGTAAAGCTTGTACTTTGCGTGTTTACTTTGTCGTAAGAGCATTGACTTGCCCCGCTGTAGGCAGATGCACTTTAACCAAACATCAACTAGTGGGGCATTTAATAATTATGGAGGCAAAGCAATTGCCTTCTTCAAGAGCTAACAATAAGGGAGGGTACTCCGTCGTGGCGCAGTTTCAAATTGAATGTGTCGAGTCTAATACTCAGGAAAATCGGAGTCAATACAGTAAATTTGTTCTGGAGCCTCTCGATCGCGGTCAAGGAACGACTGTTGGTAATGCTTTAAGGCGGGTTTTACTGTCTAATTTAGAAGGTACAGCAGTTACAGCTGTACGCATTGCTGGCGTTAGTCATGAGTTTGCCACAATTCCAGGCGTGCGAGAAGACGTGCTGGAAATCATGATGCGAATGAAAGAGATTGTCCTCAAAAGCTATTCCTCTCAACCGCAGATTGGTCGATTACTCGTTACCGGACCAGCAACCGTAACTGCTGCTCACTTTGATTTGCCCTCAGAAGTAGAAGTTGTCGAACCTACTCAGTATGTAGCAACTCTAGCTGAGGGAGCCAAGATGGAAATGGAATTCCGGATTGATACAGGAAAGGGTTATCGTACTGTTGAGCGGGGGCGAGATGAAGCGACAGCTTTAGATTTTCTCCAGATCGATGCAATTTTTATGCCAGTGCGTAAAGTAAATTACAGCGTCGAAGATGCCCGCGTTGATGGCTCTATGCACAAAGATCGGCTAATCTTAGAAATCTGGACAAATGGTAGTTTAACCCCACAAGAAGCGCTCTCAGCTGCCGCTAATATCTTGGTGGATTTATTCAATCCCTTGAAAGATATTTCGCTGGAGGCGATGAAAGATGAATTGCCAACAGACGAAGATCCAACTAGCCAGATTCCGATTGAAGAATTACAACTTTCCGTACGGGCATACAATTGCCTTAAACGGGCGCAAGTTAATTCAGTAGCAGATTTGTTGGATTATACCCAAGAAGATCTCCTAGAGATTAAAAACTTTGGTCAAAAGTCGGCGGAAGAAGTTATTGAAGCCTTGCAAGATCGCTTGGGAATCACCCTACCGCATGAAAAATCGCCAAAGCCAATATAGTTTATTAGTTGTCTATTAGTTTTTAGAGTAATCTAAAAACTCAAAACTCAAAACTCAAAAACCAAAAATAACAATGCGTCACCGTTGTCGTGTCAAAAAACTCAGTAAGCCAGCTGACCAACGCCGCGCTCTTTTAAGGGCGCTGACTACAGAACTAATTCGCCATGGTCGGATTACTACCACAAAAATACGAGCAAAGGTTGTTCGTTCTGAAGCAGAAAAAATGATTACTTTAGCTAAAGATGGCTCTTTAGCAGCCCGTCGTCAAGTCCTTGGTTATATTTACGATAAACAGCTGGTTCATGCTCTGTTTGAGCAAGCCCCCAGCCGCTATGGTAATCGCTTAGGTGGTTATACTCGAATTCTGCAAACTGTGCCCCGTCGGGGTGATAATGCCGAAATGGCTATTATTGAACTGGTTTAAGAATTAAGTACCCAAAAATGCCTCTAGGCATCTAAAACGCCTCTCGCCTGCCCTTAAATAGATGACTGCTTCACAATTCAAGCCACTGAACCGAGTAGCCTTGGTAATTCAATACCTGGGTACTCATTTTCATGGTTGGCAACGGCAACAGGGGCAGCGTACAGTGCAAGAAGAAATAGAACAAGCACTTAAAAGTGTACTTGGTCGTCCAGTA
>JAUJND010000123.1 GCA_030446505.1 Chroococcidiopsidaceae cyanobacterium YX2bin18
GACTTGTTGGTTGGCGATCGCTGCTCCAATTCCCTGCTTAATTAAATCAGCTGCCTCTTGCCAACCCATATATTCCAGCATCATCACTCCAGACAAAATTACAGAGCCAGGATTAACGCGATCCAGTCCAGCGTGTTTAGGCGCAGTGCCGTGAGTAGCTTCAAATATTGCACACTGATCACCAATATTAGCGCCAGGACCCATGCCGAGTCCACCAACAATTGCAGCAGCAGCATCCGATAAATAATCTCCGTTCAGGTTCATCGTAGCGAGAATTGAGTATTCATCCGGGCGCGTTTGGAGCTGTTGAAAAATGCTGTCGGCAATGCGATCATTCACCATTATCTTGTCTTTCCACTGCTTGTTCCCGTGAGTTGTCCAGATGTTGTTCAGCACGTTTTCAACTTCAACGGCTATTTGAGCTTGCTTCTCTGCTGTTAAGGCGTTGAAACCCGGCTCAATTTGCCGCGCATTTTCTTCTAAGGTGATGTTTGGGTCATTCTCTTTGTTACTAAGAATCCAAGATTCACGCTCGGTTACGCATTCAGTCCGAAATTCAGTAGTGGCAAGTTCGTAACCCCAATCCCGAAAAGCTCCTTCGGTGTACTTCATGATGTTACCTTTATGCACCAAAGTTACCATTTGCTTGGCTTTGGGTAGCCGTAAGGCGTGTTTGAGCGCACGGCGTACTAAGCGCTGAGAACCATGCTTGCTAATCGGTTTGATGCCAATGCCAGAATCAAGCGGAATACGCTTAGTTCCGTGTTCCGGAGTAGCGGGGATAAGTTCGTTGTTGAGGAGATGAATTAAGCGATCGCCTATTTCGCTGCCTTGTCGCCACTCAATTCCTAGATAAATATCTTCTGTATTTTCCCGATAGATAATGACATCCAATTTTTCTGGTGTTTTGTGGGGCGATGGAGTTCCTGGGTAATAGCGGCAAGGACGTACACAAGCGTATAAATCATTAATCTGCCTCAGAGCAACATTCAGCGAACGAATTCCGCCCCCTACTGGTGTAGTTAATGGTCCTTTAATCGCCACACCGTACTCTTTGATCGCCTGTAGCGTGTCTTGGGGCAAATATTGGTACGTGCCGTACTGTTCACAAGCTTCATCTCCGGCATACACCTTGAACCAGCTAATTTGCCGTTTCTCCTGATAGGCTTTTTGCACAGCGGTATCGATCACTTTTTGGGTAGCGGGCCAAATATCAACACCAGTGCCATCACCGCGAATGAAGGGAATAATTGGATTGTCCGGAACAATCGGTTCACTGTTATTGAAGGTGATCTGAGAACCTATAGCGGGGGGGGTAATCTTCTCGTACATTTTTTCCAAACACTCCTGAGCGTCAAGCAGTAAGGATGCCAATCGGCATTTTCCAAATTTTGGATTTATAATCCTTACTTCGGAAGGCTACCAGATTTCACTTATCTGAAAACAGCCTGAGTGAACTTTTTTATGCTGTTGTAACCAGGCTCCTACCGTTAGAACATCATAAAATCCAATCGCAGTGATTATTAATATGGCTAGTGGCGACGTTTGAACAATTACTTATGGTCGGTTACACGATAAGTTTGCTCACGATTCGTGCTTCGTACACTTTGTAGCGTTAAATTAATGATCACTCCCTTAACCGCGTATTCCTACGAGGGCATGACTGATCCAAATCCCGCCTCAGACACGAAAATTGACAAAGTCAATGCAAATCCTACCGATTCACAACGGCAGGACGTTGATCTTTCTGCTCTTTGCTTGCAGTTAACATCTGCGTCTGAAAAAGTCCAACAGCAGCTGATTCAAAAGCTTGCTACACTCGGCAATGCAGGCGAGGCTGTCTTGATGGAATTTTTACTGCAACGGCGTTCTCAGCCGCCCACTTGGGTTGATGGAAATGCTTACCAAGTACTCCATAATTTAGATGCCCCTTCAGTGAAAGAATTTTTGCATACTTATTTTCCTACCGGAATTGTTCCCCTAAACTCAGAGCGTGGTATTGACTATAGACACTTGCAACAACTGCTCACTGCCCAAGACTTTCAAGCAGCGGATCGGCTAACTCTGCAAAAGCTATGCGAACTAGCAGGACTAGAAGCTGTGCAAAGAAAATGGCTATATTTTACAGAGGTGGAAACCTTTACCATTACTGACCTCCAAACCATCAATAATTTATGGTTAGTTCACTCAGAGGGCAAGTTTGGCTTTTCGATTCAACGAGAAATTTGGCTTTCGCTGGGTAAAAACTGGGAAAAATTATGGTTTAAAATTGGTTGGAAAACTGGGAATAACTGGACACGTTATCCTGACGGGTTTACATGGAATCTCACTGCTCCAAAAGGTCACTTACCGCTGACAAATCAACTTCGTGGTGTCCGGGTAATTGCTTCCTTGTTATCCCACCCTGTCTGGGTTAGTACGGGTACTCGATAACTGACTCACTTTTAAAAGTGCAAACAGCGTACTTGCCTGGGGGAACAGAATTTTATCTCTCGTCCCTCACCTTTTGTTAGGACTGAAAAATATTTCTGCAACTAATTGTTTATCTTGGCTCAACTTCGGGAATCTTAGAAGTATCGAGATAACTCCAAGACAGTAGTTAGCAATTAGATGAAATATATATTGTTCGGTTTGGCTCAAGCTAGGGGTGGTAATGGTAAACATTGAAGATAAGTCACACCAACCAAATTTTGAGGCATCGGTAGGAGAAAAACGCCTCAAGGCATTATTAGAGTTAGGCTTACTAGAAGCAGATACAATCCCCGTTTTTGAGGCAGCTACCCAGACAACTGCCGACTTTTTGTCAGCGCCGATTTGCATCTTGGGAGTTATAGATCAAACCTGTCACTGGTTCAAGTCAGCAGTTGGTTTATCGCGGCTAGGACTGATGAATCAATTAGCGGCTTCACGCTCACTACCAATCACTGAATCTTTCTGTACTCGTGTGCTTGAAAGTCAGCAATTTTTGGCAATTAGTGATGCGCGGAATGAGCCAGATTTTGTTAAAAGCGTGTTAGTGCAACGTTACGGCATCCGCGCTTATTTAGGAGTACCCTTGATCGATTTCAAGGGAAATTGCCTGGGTGCGATCGCCGTGATGGATCTCCAGCCGCGCACCTTTACAGCCAAAGACATCAAATTTTTAGAACTTATGGCTAGCTGGAGCATGAGTGAATTTGAACGAACCGACTACTAAAAACAATAGATTCCGGTCTGGGCTCGGAGATTCCCGCGAAAATAGACACTGCTTACTCAGCCCCGATAACTCTAACTAATAGTAGTCCCCGTGAGAGTTATCTCTCCGTTGTCCCAAACGGAGACTGGGCTGGCTTCAAGAAAATAACTGCTACAAATCCGACAAGGACATTCACTTTTCATCATCCACGTCAAAGTCGAACTACTAGCGCAGCTAACGCAGGAATCCAGGACTCCCCTAACATCTGTTTTGGAATGGCTAATGTTATGGGACGCGAGATTTATGTCCTTTTGACAAATAAGCAGAAAAGAATATATTGAGATTATCCAAGATAGTGGTCAATACCTACCAATGGTAAATGAAATTGCAGAACTGGGAGCACAGGAGGAAACAACTCGTGCTCTTAATTTAACTTCTGTTGATGTTGAAATGCTATGCCAACAAGCAATCAGTACCTTGTCCGATGCATCTCAACGCCGGGAACAACAAATTCACTTGTCACTGGAACCGGGAAGAAGCCGCATCTGGGTTTTAGATAAAGATAAGGTCAGGCACCTACTGTATCATCTAATCTTTACTGTGATTCAAGCCGCTACTGCTGGTAGTGTGATTAATCTTCATGTCTCGCATAAGAATGACGGACTAAACTTCACTATTTCAGCTTCTCATCCTTGGCTAGGAGTGGGTCTGACTGAGATTGACCCTTACTTTTACCAGTTACCAATATTAGATTCTAACTACCCTGCTAGGACTTCTCAGCCTTACTCCCAGCAGTCAGCAGAACTCACATTACCTGTACCAGAAGCTCACCTGGAGTTAAGCCTTTCGACAGACGTTGCTGCTAAATCCGAGCCAGAACTGACTCAGGTTGATAGTAATGTCTTAGCGGATAAAGAGTACCGCTCTTGTGAAAGCCTACGTCTTTTGCTTAGCTATCATTTGGCGAAATTGCACGGTGGACAAATTTTGGTACAGGGAACGGCAGAATTAGGATACCGCTATGTGGTGAGCTTGCCTCAGTTGGAGGTAGGGAAAGAGAGTCTTTAGTGGTGGTCAAGGGTGCATTTTTGCGGATAATAAGCTATCAGCAAGGTGGGTAGCTCAAGATAAGTAAAGGTAATTTTTCTTTTTAGCTTTTATCTAACTAACATCAAAATCCTGACACCCCCGGAGACTTTCAGTATGAATTCATGGCAACGGTTCACTTTATCTTATATACCGCTTAGAGAGTTTAAAGGTGCAAGCTACTTGCATCGAAATCTTGTCGGCTTGCTACGCTCTTGGCGACAAAGTAGTTGGCTGATGCAATGGGCAGAAGAGCTTTCAGCTGTGTTAGTTAGCCTAGTATTTTGTCTTGCGCCTTTTGTGTCAAATACACTGGTAGGCTTATTGCTGGTTGCCTGTGCTAGCTTTTGGGTACTGCTGACTCTATCTGATGAAGCTGAGACTGGGCTAACCCCAGTTCATTTGCTGCTGTTGGTTTATTGGGGAATTGCAACGGTAGCAACAGCCTTATCACCCGTAAAAACGGCAGCATTTAGCGGCTGGCTGAAGCTGACGCTTTATTTAGTATTATTTGCCCTTTCCGCGCGGATAATGCGATCGCCCCGCATCCGTTCTTGGTTAATTACTCTCTATCTCCACGTAGCGCTGATCGTTAGTGCCTATGGAGTACGACAACGGTTTGATAAAGTTGAAGCGCTGGCAACCTGGAGCGATCCAACGTCGCCTTTGGCTGATACTACACGAGTTTATAGCTACTTAGGTAACCCTAATCTCTTGGCTGGTTATCTGGTGCCAGCTGTTGTTCTAAGTTTGATGGCAGTGTTTGCTTGGCAGCGTCGAGTTCCTAAAGCTTTAGCACTGACTATGTTTATTGTGAACTTAGCCTGCTTGTACTACACTGACAGTCGCGGTGGTTGGATTGGAGTTGTAGTAGCGCTAGGTGCTTTGGTATTTTTGTTGCGGTATTGGTGGGGACATTATCTACCCAGCTTTTGGCGCACCTGGCTTTTACCGATTATTGTGGGCGGTTTTGCAAGTTTATTCGTATTAGCAATGTTGTTTGTAGAGCCATTACGCCTCCGAATTTTCAGTATTTTTGCTGGTCGAGAAGATAGCAGTAATAACTTTCGGATCAATGTTTGGGCAGCTGTAATTGATATGATCCGCGATCGCCCAATCTTAGGAATTGGTCCTGGTAACACTGCTTTTAACAAAATTTATCCCCTTTACCAGCGACCAAAGTATACAGCCTTGAGTGCTTACTCAGTTCTTTTGGAGATTGGCGTAGAAACAGGTTTAATTGGCTTAACGTGTTTTTTGTGGTTGCTAGTAGTGATGTTTAACCAAGGATGGATTCAGTTGCGACGGCTGCGCCAAGTTGGCAGCCGTGAGGGTTTTTGGTTAATTGGGGAGATCGGATGTGAGGAGGGTGGCGACAGACTGTCAGGTGCGGT
>JAUJND010000008.1 GCA_030446505.1 Chroococcidiopsidaceae cyanobacterium YX2bin18
TGGAATGACTTGCGGCAGCTATCATTTCCAGCGTTGCTACACTGGGGACGGGAAAACTGGGTTGTGGTGTACGCACTTAAGGGCGATCGCTTGCTGATCGCTAACCCGCTAAATCCCAGTCAAACTTGCGAAAGTATCCCCCGATCTGTAGTTGAACCTGCTTGGGACGGGCAATTGTGGCAAGTAGAACTGATCCAGCGCCAGGATAAATTCAATCTCAGCTGGTTTTTGCCTGCGGTTTGGCGTTATCGGAAATTGTTAGGAGAGGTGCTATTTGCCTCTTTCACCTTACAGTTATTGGGTTTAACTACACCACTACTAACTCAAGTCATCATCGACAAAGTGATGGTGCAAGAGAGCATAGCAACTTTAGATGTAATGGCGATCGCTCTTTTGGGTGTCGCTGTCTTTGAGGCTGGTTTAGGGACATTGCGGCTATTTATCTTTACCCATACAGCCCGCCGCTTGGATCTAAGTTTATCTGCCCAGGTATTTCGGCACTTGATGCGGCTACCCCTAGCTTATTTTGAGTCGCGGCGAGTTGGAGATACAGTCGCACGAGTTCAAGAACTCGAACAAATCCGCCAGTTTCTTACAGGTACAGCAATCACGGTCATTTTAGATAGCGTCTTTGCCGTGGTATATCTAGCACTGATGTTCTACTACAATGTCCAACTTACGTGGATTGCCCTGGCGGTTTTGCCACTATTTGCCATCCTGACATTAGTGTCAACGCCGATTCTCCGCACCTGGCTGAACGAAACTTTTAACCGCAGTGCCGATAGTCAATCTTTTTTAGTAGAGACAGTAACAGGAATTCATGCAGTCAAGGCTCATGCTGCCGAGAGAACTGCCCGCGATCGCTGGGAAGGACTATTTTCTCGCTTCATCCGCACCGGCTTCAAAGCTTCCACTACCTCCAATATCAGCAGCAACATTGGTGACTTTCTCACCAAATTCTCCAGCTTACTAATTCTTTGGTTTGGCGCACTGCTAGTAATTGACCAGAAGCTAACTATTGGGCAATTGGTAGCCTTTCAAATGCTTTCGGGTAGGGTTACAGGACCACTTTTACGATTAGTGCAGCTGTGGCAAAATTTGCAACAAGTGTTGCTGTCTGTAGACCGAATTGGAGATATTCTCAACGCTGCCCCAGAATCTGAAGCCGGAACAGGTCTAGTTCTCCCCCCTCTCCAGGGTGGAGTTACCTTGGATCAAGTCTTCTTCCGTTATAGCCCTAACACTGAACCAATACTGCGGGGTATTTCCTTCAGTGTTCAGCCAGGAATGTTTGTCGGAATTGTCGGTCGCAGTGGTTCTGGTAAAAGTACCCTTTCTAAACTTTTGCAACGCCTTTACCAAGCTGAGTCAGGTCGGATCTTGGTTGATGGCTTTGATATTAAAAGTGCTGACTTAGGTTCCTTACGGCAACAAATTAGTGTGGTACTCCAAGAAGATTTCCTGTTCAATGGTTCTATTCTAGAAAATATTACTCTGGGTAATCCAGATATTACTGCTGAACAGGTAGTAGAAGCCGCGAAACTAGCAGTAGCTCATGATTTCATTAGTGGACTTTCTCAAGGTTACGAAACTAACGTTGGAGAGCGAGGCACAGCGTTATCTGGTGGGCAACGGCAGCGTATTTCCCTAGCGCGGATGTTTCTTTCGCAATCGCCAATTTTGATTTTGGACGAAGCTACAAGTGCCTTGGATAGTGAGACTGAGCAAAAATTACTCCAAAATCTCCAGCGTGTTTCCCAAAACCGTACCGTGTTTATGATTGCTCACCGTTTTGAGCCACTCAAACGTGCTGATTTAGTTGTAGTTTTAGAGCAAGGGATTTTAATGGAGCAGGGAACTCATCTAGAGCTAATCCAGAAGAAAGGATTGTACTGGTCGCTATATCAGCGGCAACGCTCTGAGGCTTAAAAATAAGGCTTGAATTGTTATGTATTGCTGCTTCGCAGTTAGCAACCGTTTAAGAGAAAGTATTATACGTTCCCAGATTGTTCCCGCTAATCCTTATGTGGACTAGCGATCGCTCCTAATCTATCTGACTAAAAATACTTTGCTGAATCAATAAGTCAAAATGAAATATCAATTCTAATTTTTAGTTAGCGATCGCCTGCCAAACTAAATCCCTAGGGTACATTTACGCTAGTCAGCGTTGAAGTAAATACTATCATTTTCAACGCTGACTGCTGATGGGTAGGGCAGTAAGCCTATCTAAAGGTATTATTTTTGATCACATTGTTGCCGGTAACCCATTTAATTCCCCTGGCGACTTCAGCCTTATTTTTGTTTACGCGTTTCGAATCCTTGACTATAATTGGCTCTTTGAATCTATTATTTACTACTCTATTGTTACGTACCTGAATACTAGAGGTATCTGCAAGCATAATACCCGCGCCGTTGTTAGCTACCAAATTCCCACTAACCGTACCCAAGTGCGAAAGTTCATGTTGAATACCAATGCTTGCGTTATTTCTACTGGTATTCCCTGTAACTGTTGACTTATAGACTGACCCATCTAGCCATATTCCAGTTGCTAAATTGTTTTCAACAACATTATTGCGTAGTGTCAACCCAGTAGTCTTCATAATTTTAGTACCCGCTCCACTCCAGGTTCTCGCAAACTGCTCAATATTGTTGAAACTGATCGAATTGTTTTCCAACAGTAGATGGTCAGTATAGTATCCCTGAATCCCATTCATCGCGTTATAGCTGACGTTATTGCCACGCAAAACAGCATTTGTAGCACTTGTTAACCGGATTCCGCTCAGCCCATTCCAAACAAAGGTATTGTTCTCAAGCGTCGCCCTATCTGCCATAACTAGAATGGCTTGATCAGCATAGTGGGCAAACCCTAGACCTCGTATAACTGTAGACGAACCTTTTCGCGTCAGGGAAAATGCCTTTTCTATTGCTGTGGCTTCCACCGTCTTGCCTGCTGGATTCTTACCAATATAGAGTTTATTTTTAGCGTAATCTACATAGAATGTCCCACCCACTACCCTAGATTTGCTTCCTACTTGTTTAAGAGCAACACCGTCGACATAGACCATGTCGCGGTTACCTGCCATTGGGTGTTCCCGATCCAGGGCTTTTTTATCCATGTGACGAGGAAGAGGAAATGAGTAGTTCCAGCCATCTTTGCGCCATTTATTACCTTCACGTACCCAGTCTCCAACTACAACACTTCCTTTAAGCCAGGGTTCGGCATTGGGATATGCTTGCAGCGTCAGTTTCTTGTTGATGTTGGTATTGACGTTACGATAAATACCGTCCTTAAAGACAATTGTTGCTCCACTTGGGGCTGAGGCGATCGCTTTTTCAACTGAACAAGGTGAGTTAAAACTTTTACAAGAGTTAGCACCTCTACGATCTCCTTTGTCATTTTTTCTACCAGAATTAGAATCTCTGCCATCTGGAGATACGAAATAAGCTCCAGCAGGAATCGGGTAGTTCGTGTTTTTAACATTAACAGCTGCAGAGGTTACTTCTGGGGAAGCTAGGGAAAGGGCAAATACGCTCTGCACAAAAACCAGAAATTTGAGTTGCAAGCTGGTTCTAGTATTCATTGTCGTTCTCCGTAGTGTAATACAAGTGATACAAAAGCTATCTTGTGAATAGGAGATTATCCAGTTCTAGTAATACTTTCACAAGATTTATAGAGTGTAACCAAAAGCATGAAAACACAATTATTGCGTTTTTTAGCAGGTTGTGTAATAGAGAAGCGTAATTTGATTATGGATTATGAACGTAAACACTTCAGTTCAAAAAAGAGGTGACCTCCCATCTAACGTTTTAATGTAGCTTGACATAACAAAACTACATATAAAATAACGAATCTACAAAAGACTAACTTGAACTTCACTGGATGTCGAGCGTAATATCATTGAACAATTTGTTCTTACTATCAGTTATAATATTACACTTACTCAGCATATATACTTAGAAGAATTGGCGGCGTTATGCTTTGGCAAACAAGTGCTAAATAATATATTTGCAAGAAAAATCCTAGCCATTTAAGCCTGGTAGGATCAGTGTTAGTATTTATACTTTAAAACTGTATTTAAAGCAGGAGCGATCGCCCTTCATGCCAAATTCCGTCTTAAGCTTGGAATGGATCAACAATACTTCTGCTTAGTTTGATTAATGGATTGAAGTTCGTTCCTTAAAGAGGGCAAAGATGCTTGATTCTGAACTCCAACTTCGCTAGTGAGCTTGATAAGCTTATCTAAAGCAGTATTCATCTCAGCCTGAACAGTTTGAGCATAGGCACACAATAAAATTTTCAGAACACAAAGCATTATGCAAATACTTTGACCTATTTCCCTGATTAATTTTTTGTGCATAAGAAGGAGCTTTGTCTTTGATTTTATTGTTGTCTCCCCGTGTCAGAACCCAAATATTAGCCAAACCATTAATTTCTTTTCCAATAAATCCTTGCTTTTCCAAAAATTTCTGAGAGAAGATAGTAATTTGCTACTCGACAAATCGCATGATTTATAGCTATAGGCTGAATTGAAGTGGTCAAGGAGTACAGAGTCCCCCCCAATCCTTGATCCCCTTTATTGTTAAACTGCTTTGTCCTCTAGTTAGGAGCGAACCATAATTCTATGGTGGAGCGCTCGCCTGCTAGCGGCAGTAACAAAACATTCGCTAAACTACGTGATACCGCAATTAATGCCCACCATGTCAGATCAAGCGATTAGCGCTGCTGTTGCTAAACTCTACGATACCTATCCGTTTCCGCCAGAACCCTTGCTAGACGAGCCACCTCCTGGTTACAACTGGCGTTGGAATTGGAATAGCGCCTATAACTTTTGCACCGGACAAAAACCGCAAAAACAAAACATTCGGATTCTTGACGCTGGCTGTGGCTCAGGAGTGGGGACTGAGTATTTGGTGCATCTGAATCCTCAAGCGCAGGTAGTTGGAATTGATTTGAGTGCTGGCACTTTGGCAGTGGCACAAGAACGCTGTCAACGGTCTGGGGCAAATCGCGTTCAGTTTCACCAACTTAGCCTCTACGATCTAGACCAACTCCCTGGGGAATTTGATTTCATTAATTGCGTTGGGGTCCTGCACCATTTACCCGATCCAATTCGGGGAATTCAATCTCTGGCGGCAAAATTAGCGCCTGGGGGATTGATGCACATTTTTGTATATGGGGAACTGGGGCGCTGGGAAATTAAATTGATGCAGCAGGCGATCGCTCTCCTGCAAGGCGACCAACGGGGTAATTATCGCGATGGTGTCCAACTTGGACGTAAATTATTCTCCGTACTCCCAGAAAATAACCGTATTGTCAAGCGCGAACGGGAACGTTGGTCTTTGGAAAACCAGCGAGATGAATGCTTTGCTGATATGTATGTTCATCCCCAGGAAATTGACTACAACAGTAAGACGCTATTTGAACTAATAGATGCCTCCGGTTTAGATTTCCTTGGCTTTTCAAATCCTAGCTACTGGCAGCTAGAAAGGCTTTTGGGTAAAGAGCCAACGTTGATGGAACGGGCTAAAGAATTGAGTGATACCTCCGGTGGGCTAGACCAACGCACGCTATATCGCTTAATTGAACTGTTAGATCCAGAAGTCACTCATTACGAGTTTTTCCTTGGTCGACCGCTTCTACCCAAAACTGACTGGTCATCAGATAATGACCTCTTAGCGGCAATTCCAGAGCGTAACCCTTGCATGGATGGATGGCCTAGCCGTTGTCTATTTAACTATGATTACCAAATTATCAAGTTGTCAGAAGCGGAATTTGAATTTTGCAAGCCTGCGATCCGAATGCAACTGGCAGCCAAGATGCTAGTCCAATAAGAACAGTGAGAGAAATTTTGGCTGGGGTGCAGCTAGGGCTGGAGGAAGTAAGATTACTCCTCAAACAACAACTAATTATGTTGACACCAAGGTAATTCTTTTTTAAGTAGTGTTACCCCAACGTGCTATGATTTCAACTGGCTCGTCAGAGTCAAGTCAATTAGCTGGGCTGGTTTGCGAGTTTTGTGAACTTGTCAGATGAATCACTCGAATCCACATCCGTAACCGAAGAAAATGCTCTATCTGGTTCTGCTTCAGAATCAGCTAGCTCGATGCAGGAGTTCTATCAACTTTCCCAGGAATTGTTGCTAGTAACATCTGTGTTGACAGCAATTATTTTTATCTGTGTGTGGATTTTTTATTCTCTTAACATCGCCCTGAATTATCTGATCGGGGCGTGTACAGGTGTGGTTTACTTGAGAATGTTGGCAAAAGATGTTGAGCGCTTGGGTAGAGAAAAAGAGCGGTTGAGTAAAACTCGCCTAGCTCTATTGATTGGATTGATTTTACTTGCATCTAAGTGGAATCAACTTCAAATTCTGCCTATATTTCTGGGGTTTCTCACCTACAAAGCTGCACTCATTATCTACGTAATTCGGACGGCATTTATCTCAGACTCTTAAAAAGTCGGGTAAGCCGAAGAATGCTCCCCAACGCTCGAAGATCGTTGAGGAATTTAGTTGAAGGGAAAAATGAATCTTCTGAATGTCTTCAATTCTATTCACTTGGCCAAATTAGAAGTAGGTCACCATCTGTACTGGCAGGTGGGTAACTTGAAACTCCATGGGCAAGTGTTCCTCACCTCGTGGTTTGTTATTGCCCTGCTAGTGATAACTTCCATTGCTGCAACTCGGAATGTTAATCGAATTCCCCGTGGGCTACAGAACTTCATGGAGTATGCCCTGGAATTTATTCGAGATCTGGCTAAAAATCAGATTGGTGAAAAAGAATATCGCCCTTGGGTGCCATTTGTTGGCACTTTGTTTTTGTTTATATTTGTGTCGAATTGGTCGGGTGCTCTAGTTCCCTTTAGGCTGATCAAGCTCCCAGAAGGTGAACTAACTGCACCAACTAGTGACATCAATACAACTATTGCCTTAGCGTTGCTGACATCTCTAGCGTATTTTTATGCAGGTTTCAGCAAAAAGGGCTTAGGGTACTTCGGTAATTACGTGCAGCCTGTACCTTTTATGTTGCCGTTCAAAATTATTGAAGATTTCACTAAGCCTCTCTCCCTCAGCTTCCGTCTTTTTGGCAACATCTTGGCGGATGAATTAGTAGTGGGGGTGCTGGTGCTACTAGTTCCCTTGTTTGTTCCTTTACCAGTGATGGCTTTGGGGCTGTTTACCAGTGCAATTCAGGCGCTGATTTTTGCTACCCTGGCAGCAGCTTACATCGGAGAAGCGATGGAAGATCATGGGCATGAAGGCGAACATAGCTAGGATTCATCATCAATGTGTGTCGCAATTAGAGTTAGTCTAAACAAGTTTGAGTTTGTGTTTCAGTCAGTATAAGGAAAACATCATGGATCCATTAGTTTCTGCTGCTTCCGTTTTAGCTGCTGCCCTAGCTGTAGGTTTAGCGGCGATTGGTCCTGGCATTGGTCAAGGAAATGCAGCAGGTCAAGCTGTAGAAGGAATTGCGCGTCAGCCAGAAGCAGAAGGTAAAATTCGCGGTACGCTGCTGTTAAGCTTGGCATTCATGGAGGCGCTAACAATTTATGGTCTAGTTGTTGCCCTCGTGTTACTGTTTGCCAACCCCTTCTCTTAATTAGTATTCTGTTGTGTAGAGACGCGATCGCTTAGGGAAAGCGTCTCTACATACTTTAAGTATTTTGGTACGAGTCCTACTTAAAATTACTTGACCCCTGACAATTTGCTCTAAGGGGCAACCAACCATGACACACTGGATAACCCTACTAGCTGTAGAAACTGCTGGCAAAGAGGGAGGGCTGTTTGATATTGATGCTACCCTACCTTTAATGGCTATACAGTTTCTCGTTTTGGTCTTAATTTTGAACGCAACTTTTTACAAGCCAGTGGGAAAAGCAATTGATGAGCGAGATAATTACATCCGCACAAATCAATTACAAACACAAGAACGCTTGTCAAAAGCAGAACAATTAGCAAAGCAATATGAGCAAGAGTTAGCTGGAGCAAGGCGGCAGTCGCAGACTGTTATTGCTGATGCTCAGGCAGAAGGTCAAAAAATTGCTGCTGAAAAGATAGCAGTGGCGCAAAAAGAAGCTCAAGTACAACGAGAACAAGCAGCTCAAGAAATAGAGCAGCAGAAGCAAGCGGCTATGGGTTCATTACAACAACAAGTCGATGCTCTTAGTCACCAGATTCTAGAGAAGCTTTTAGGCTCTGATCTGGTAAATCAGCGTTAGCCAACTGAGGCTGAATGAATCAGGAAAGCAACACAGGATCAAAAAAGCATAGTTCCTATTAAAACTAAGCTTGACAATTAGCAGCGCAATTGTGGATAGGTAGAATGGGTACTTTTTTATTTTTGATGGCAGAAGCCAGCGCTGTTAACGCTGAAGTGGCAGCAGGTTCAGAAGGTGGTATAGGTTTAAATTTCGACATTTTAGAAACAAACCTAATCAACCTTGTGATTATTATTGGTGTGCTGTTCGTATTTGGAGGCAAAATTGTCGGTAAAACGCTTAGTGATCGCGCTGAGCGGGTTGAAACAGCAATTAAGAGCGCCGAAAAACGCGCAACAGATGCAGCGATCGCCCTTTCTGAGCAGCAGCAAAAGCTGGCTCAAGCGCAAGCAGAAGCAGAAAGAATCCGTAAAGCAGCTGAAGATAATGCTAAGGTTGCCAGAGAAAACATCCTGGCAGTAGCTGCTCAAGATATTGAACGCCTACGGGAAACAGCTAACCAGGATTTGAACTCGGAAAGAGAACGGGCGATCGCCCAATTACGCTCTTCAGTTGTAGCTATGGCATTGCAAAAAGTAGAATCGCAACTTCAGTCGGGAGTAGATGACGCTGCTCAACAACAATTAATTGAACGCAGTATTGCGTTAATGGGAGGTAGTTCATGAGCAGTACCGTAGATGCCCAAGTTGTTCAACCTTACGCCCAAGCACTAATGTCAGTGGCGCGTTCAAAAGATATGACGGAGCAGGTTGGTGAAGATGTCCGTTCCTTGATATCCCTGCTGCAATCCTCCGAGCAACTGCGTGATTTTTTGGCAAATCCCTTTGTTAAAGCTGAAGATAAAAAAAACGTAATTGGACAAGTAGTTAGCGATAACCCTTACCTCCGCAATTTTATGATGCTGCTGGTAGATCGGCGGCGTATTCTATTGCTAGAAGCAATTTGTCAGGAGTACCTAGCTCTTTTACGGCAGCTAAATCAAACTGTGTTAGCAGAAGTTATCTCCGCAGTTCAACTAACAGAAGCGCAGCAGCAGGCAGTCCGGGAAAAGGTTAAAAGCATGACCAATGCCCATGAAGTAGAACTCGACACCAAGATTGAGAGAGACTTGATTGGTGGTGTGATTATTAAAGTTGGCTCCCAGGTAATTGATGCTAGTTTACGGGGGCAATTGCGCCGTCTTTCTTTACGCTTAGGTACTGGCACATAAAGTAATGAATCATGAAACCTAGTTCACTCTTTATCCGCTTGATGATTCAGAATTCATAGTTTTCTTGACTTTCTGACTCCTGAATTTTTCTTTTAACACCTAATACAGAATTATGCTAAGTATCAGACCTGACGAAATCAGTAACATCATCCAACAGCAAATTGAGCAATACGACCAAGAAGTTAAAGTTGCTAACGTTGGCACCGTATTGCAAGTGGGAAACGGCATTGCCCGAATCTATGGTCTAGAAAAGGCTATGGCGGGGGAGCTATTAGAGTTTGAAGACGGTTCAATTGGTATCGCCCTGAACTTAGAAGAAGACAATGTGGGCGCAGTGCTAATGAGCGACGGTCGTGATATTCAAGAAGGAAGCTCTGTTACTGCTACCGGAAAAATTGCTCAAGTGCCGGTGGGAGAAGCAATGATTGGACGGGTTGTGGATGCTTTGGCTCGCCCAATTGATGGCAAAGGAGATATTCAAACCACAGAAAGTCGTTTAATTGAATCTCCAGCACCAGGAATTGTAGCACGGCGGTCTGTATACGAACCGATGCAAACTGGAATCACAGCCATTGATGCGATGATTCCAATTGGACGCGGTCAGCGAGAACTGATTATTGGCGATCGCCAAACTGGTAAAACTTCAATTGCTGTTGACACGATCATTAACCAAAAAGGTGAAAATGTCGTCTGTGTCTATGTAGCGATCGGTCAAAAGGCTTCCACAGTTGCTAATGTAGTCAACGTCCTGCAAGAAAAAGGAGCAATGGAGTACACGATTGTAGTTGCTGCCCAAGCTAATGAGCCAGCGACGCTACAGTACCTAGCTCCCTACACTGGCGCGACCTTGGCGGAATCCTTCATGTACAAGGGTAAAGCTACACTTGTAATCTATGATGACTTGTCCAAACAGGCTCAAGCTTATCGCCAAATGTCCTTACTACTGCGTCGTCCACCCGGTCGTGAAGCTTATCCTGGTGATGTGTTTTACTTGCACTCCCGGCTATTAGAACGGGCAGCAAAGTTGAGTTCTGAGTTGGGTGAAGGCAGTATGACAGCCCTACCGATTATCGAAACTCAAGCGGGTGACGTATCTGCTTACATCCCTACAAACGTGATTTCAATTACGGATGGTCAAATATTTCTGTCCTCAGATTTGTTTAACTCCGGTATCCGCCCCGCTGTCAACCCCGGTATCTCAGTTTCGCGCGTAGGTTCAGCTGCCCAAACTAAGGCAATGAAAAAGGTAGCTGGTAAGATCAAGTTGGAACTAGCGCAGTATGATGATTTGGCAGCTTTTGCTCAGTTTGCCTCGGATCTAGATCAAGCAACTCAGAATCAACTGGCACGAGGGCGGCGGTTGCAAGAACTATTAAAGCAACCCCAATATTCTCCCTTGCCGTTAAATGAGCAAGTGGCAATCCTTTATGCCGGAATTAATGGCTATTTGGATGACATTCCGGTGGAAAAGATTAGTACTTTTACAAGAGAACTGCGGGAATACTTGCGAACCAGCAAGCCAAAGTATGGAGAATTAGTTCAGAACGGCAAGCAGTTAAGCGAGGAAGCAGAAAAGCTGCTGAAAGAAGCGATCGTAGAATCTAAGCAAGCGTTGATGGCAACAGCATAAATAGTTATTGGTCATTAGTCATCAGTCGTTAGTAGATAGCTTAATGACTAATGACTAATGACTAGTAACTAATGACTAAGGACTAAAAATTATGGCTAATCTCAAAGTAATTCGCGACCGGATTAAGTCGGTCAAAAACACCCAAAAAATCACAGAAGCGATGCGTTTAGTGGCTGCTGCCAGGGTGCGTCGTGCTCAAGAACAAGTGATTGCTACGCGCCCTTTCGCTGATCGATTGGCGCAAGTGCTGTACGGTTTGCAAACTCGCCTGCGCTTTGAAGATGTAGATTTACCACTATTGAAACAACGAGAAGTGCAATCTGTCGGGTTACTGGTAGTTTCAGGCGATCGCGGTCTCTGTGGAGGCTATAACAATAACATCATCCGTCGTGCTGAAACTCGTGCCAAAGAATTGCAGGCAGAAGGTCGAGACTACAAATACATCCTAGTAGGGCGCAAAGCAGTCCAATACTTCCAACGCCGTAATCAGCCTATTGATGCAACCTATACAGGATTAGAGCAAATTCCCACGGCAGCAGAAGCCTCTAACATTGCTGACGAACTGCTTTCCTTGTTTCTGTCGCAAAGTGTAGACCGGATTGAGTTAGTTTACACCAAGTTTGTCTCCTTAATTAGCTCACGACCAGTTGTTCAAACCTTGCTTCCTCTTGATGCTCAAGGTTTAGAAACAGCGGATGATGAAATATTCCGGCTCACAAGCCGTGGTGGTGAGGTTGAAGTGGAGCGCTCTAAGGTACAAACCCCAACTCGCACTTTTCCGCGAGACATGATTTTTGAGCAAGATCCTGTACAAATTCTCGATGCTTTGCTACCTCTGTACCTGAATAATCAGTTACTACGAGGGTTACAAGAATCAGCAGCCAGTGAACTCGCCGCTCGGATGACAGCAATGAACAATGCTAGTGACAACGCTGGTGAAATCATTGATCTTCTCACAACGTCTTATAACAAGGCAAGGCAAGCAGCAATTACCCAAGAAATCCTAGAGGTTGTTGGCGGTGCTGAGGGACTAAGTTAGGCAGTAACTTACCTTAATCGCAATCTGTAGCTTTTTTAAATTCAAGCGCACTTGTATTGGGGTGTGGTCAAAAGTAATTGGTAGCGCGGAAAAACTGTATTGTGGAAAGCTTGGAGGTGAAAAGAGCTTCTTTTTGGGGCAGTGTCACAGATAGAACTCTTGAATAACGACCAACACCGCCCCGAAAATGGGATATAGCGACATTATCTTTGAAATAAGTCAGAAGCTTTCTCAGGCATTGCTGGAGCGAAAACCAGATTTAGTGCAAAAAGTCAACAACTGGATGGCAACGCTTTCAGGAGCATTATGGTTGTGGTTGGGCGATTGATAGAGCTACGGTGTGTCGAGAGGTAGAAAAAACGGCAATCAAAGCAGAGCAATATGTAGAAACTCGACTATGGGAGGCTGATTGGGATTACATACAAACATTGACTACTAGACCCGAAATGGAACAGGTGTTAGTAGAACTAGATGGAAGTCATGTTCGTACAGGCAAGAAGGTAGCGCTCTTAGGAGCCGAACTGACCAAAAAACGTTGGCTGCCCAAGTGCCAACGTCCTCTTGATTAGCGTCAGGTCAGAGTAGGATTCGCTCGACCACTTGGAGGGCAAAAGGATGAACGAACGTTCGTAGCACAGATGAGCCAATACCCAGAGTTAGTCTGGCTTTAAGAATTATTCGGGCTAATGGTTGGTGGGATGATTTTTGGTCGCAAGGATTGCTCTGCGCCAAGGTCAGCTAAGTTTCTGACTAACTCAACACACCCTGTATTGTTATACCACGAGCTTCTACCTTGCGGTATGTCATCTCCAATCCAATCACTAAAGAATGTAAAAGTTCCTTCTTACGAGACTGTGATATGACAGGGGCTTATCCAAAACTGTCTCTTCTCGTCAGACAAATCATGAATTCGATGATCCTGAAGCTTTAGACTGCTGAAGCTCTTCGATGCGATGTATGGCTTTCTCATACATATAATCATCCTCTTCCTTTGAAAAGAGTTCTAAAAATTTCTGATAGTCTTTAATAGCTCCTTCATATTCTCTTAATTTTTCACGAGCATCAGCACGTAAGTAGTAAGTCGAGGCACTATCACGATTGATTTTTAGGAACTCTGTACATTGTTCAGCAGCTTCCTGAAAGTCTCCTTGTGTAAGCTTTAATACTGCCTGCCCAATGAAGCTACTATGGTCTAGCAAGCCTCTCTTCATTCTTTACAGGTGAATTCAACAAATGAAGCTCGGCTCCAACCTCGGCATCTGGGTAGTCGTCACGGAGCAGATCATGGACAAAGTATAATTGTTCTTTCGTCTGCTTTTCCATTGCCACATACTCGGTAACGAAGGCATGGAAACGGAAGAAAGCCTTGTTTACCTTCTCACAACCTAGAAGTTGGCAAATAAAATCTGATGAACCTGCGATGACATCATACTCACAGTCTGTGGAGACGACTACCCAGTCAGGCTCCCCAGCAAAAAGAGCGTAGTTGAAAAATCCCCAAAATCGATTAAGCTCCTCAATGGCCTCAACCGTTGTAGGTACGACGTAAACTGAAGGATAGTTGCCCATTGAGTCCAACGCTACTGCCCATAGCTCATGGTATCCACGTTCTAAAAAAATTCGCTGTAGTTGTTCTCGATTCATCCAGATAGCATGAGTGTATGTTTCTGCGGGAACAGCAACCCACTCCGCTCGCTTGATGAGTGATACGTTCATCAACGTTAGCCCTTCAATAGGGTAATGCAATACCTGGTTCAGCTTTTCGTTGATTCTAGCGACTTCTTTAGGAGTAGAAATTGGACGTAAAAACTTTGTCTCGAATGACATATTATTGTTTATCTTAAATTTACCTTTCAACTAAGTGGTTAATCTGTGCCATTGGCAAACTTTCCCATTATTCGGGTTTAACTCACTTCGCTATATAAAATCAAGGTAGTGTTTTCCCTGTCGGGAGAATTTTCACCTTAATTGCTCTTCTAGATCCAGGCGGAGTAATTTCCATTGTTGGACCTTGAGTGCTTGTACTAAAGGGTCGGGCAAAACCGTCGTACCATCACTAGGCAAAACAATTGTTCCAATATAAGTCCTTAACCAACCGTAAAATAGACAAATACCGGTATATCCAATCTTCATAGCAGTTGCGGTAGTTACTCAAGTTCTAATGTGACACTGCCACAAAAAACCAGATGTTTCACAACCTTCCAGCTATTTCCCACACAGTTGCTCCTCTACCAACTACCTTTGACACACCCCTTGTATTGGATAAGGCGGGATTTTTGCAGGTTCTTCCAGCTACACCGTCAACTTCTTCCACGGGTGTGGTCGCAAGTGGTTGGTAGGGTTTAGGTAGAAAAGCTGCGAAAGAAGTTGCAGACTGTTTTTGTACACACCCTGTCCCCCTACTCCTATTCACCAAGTGATTTTGACTACACCCATTCTAGTCATGTATATGAGGGAAACACTGCCAAAATAAACTTACTATATGTCACAACTTAAATCGTAAGTTGGCGTAGGAGGCTCAGTCTATCACGGTTCCAGTTGGGTAGGGGTCTCTGGTCTCGATATCCGGTTATTGAGTGGGAGCGTGACTATAAATACTGTACCAACTTCGACTTCACTCTCTACCCTGATTTGACCACCGTGTACGTCCACTGATTTTTTAACAATGGCTAGCCCTAATCCTGTACCCGATATGGTACCCACATTGCTAGCTCGTTGAAATGAATCAAACAGTTGAGCTTGGTCTGCTTTAGGAATACCAATGCCTTCGTCTTGGATCTGGAATATTGCTTCTCCAAGTTTGCAAATGAGGTCAAACCGGATCGTGCCTCCTTGGGGTGAATATTTGATGGCATTGGATAGCAGATTGCTGAGAATGTGCAGTAGCAATTTTTCATCTATATAAGCATCGACACATTCACCTTGGCTGCAAAATTCGATTGTGTGAGCGTCCGTAGTGATTTGCATCTCTTCCACCAGCTCACGGCAGAATTTTGTGACATCCAGCAATGTTGGATTGAACTCCAGTTTGCCTGCTTCGGCCTTACCAAGTAGCAGCACATCACTCAATAACCCGGTCATGCGCTTGACTGCTACTTGGATCCGCTGTAGCTGTTCAAGTTTTTTTCCCTCAGCCAATTTGTGGCTGTAGCGTTCTAGTATTTCGGCGGAAGATAAGATCGTGGTCAACGGCGTGCGAAACTCGTGAGAGGTTATAGTGACAAAGCGAGATTTGAGGAGGCTAAGTTCTTTTTCTTTTTCCAGAGCCCTACGCAGTTCTGCCTCTACTTGCTTCTGATCATCAATATCTGTACTGGTCCCAACCCACTGAACGATCGCTCCGTTCTCGTTTTTCATCGGCAGGGCTCGACCCAGGTGCCACCGGTAGGTTCCGTCTGACCTCCTTTTAAAGCGGTACTCAATTTCGTAACTCTCTCCTGTTTGGTAGGCTTGGGTCCACCGATCAATTGATAGTTGTAGGTCATCCGGATGCAAAACGGGTCCCCAGCCGCAGTCCTCGGTCTGCTCCAGCGTCATGCCAGTGTAGTTGTGCCAGCGTTGGTTGTAGTAATCGAGATAGCCATCAGGTCGAGCCGTCCAGACAATCTGCGGCATAGCATCTGCCAAGAAGCGGTAGCGTTCCATACTTTGGTGCAGTGACTCATCAGCTTGCTTACGCTCAGTGATTTCCCTTTGTAAAGCAGAGAGTGCAGATGATAACTCTGCGGTTCGCTCGCTAACCCGGTCTTCTAACTCGTCATGGGCTTGACGCAGCCCCTCCTCTGCCTGCTGGCGCTCCCTGTCCATTTGATTTAAAACTCTGGCGTTCCAATAAATTAAGACTGCAAAGGTGATGATATTGGACAGCACCAGCAACGCTATGCCAAACTTAGTTCCATATAGTCCTGCTGTTTCCCCCTGCAACCGTAACCATCCTAGTAGGAAGGGGACAACAACAGTAGCTGGCAGCAAGCGCCGTGCCGTTACCCCTCCAACCGTATCTGCCAGGATTGTCTGAATCAGGGTACGGTCTGAAGAGACCAAGAGGATGCCAATCGAGAGAATAATAAAGGTAATGGCAGTGTGCAAAGCCATTGTTGCCAGATTGAAAATAATTCCGGTAAAAGCTGTAACGCCATAGGCATAGCCAATCAATGTCATTAAACCGAGCAGCGTGGGTACGAGGGTCAACCCTTGAGCAAGTTGCTGGAGTTTTTGCTTTCTTGCCTTTAGCAGGATTAAAGAAAGACCTGATAAGAAAAAGGATAGAGCTGTACTAAACGCCATCCGTCCAGGGGCAATTGTACCAAAACTGTCACGAGTTGCAGTTTGAATAAATAGCAATTGGTCAATATGCAAGTCCCACCTGAAAAAATACTCAACCAGGGTTAGCCCTCCGAGCAGGAATACGAGAATCGAGCAACCTTTGCCAATCAACCGTCTCCAAAAGACATAAGAACCCCTGTCTTGGAAAATTGCTCCTCTTGGGGGGACTCTGCGTACCCGCCATTTTCCGCTGCTACGCTTTTTGGTAGATAATTGTAGCCATAAAGAGCCGCCCGCCAGGATAAACCCCAGTGCTGTATTTGGTCTCATAGCAACAAATCCTGGGAGGATGCTCTTCAGCACTGCAATATTATAAATCCACCCCACCAGTACCACGCAGCCTACAAAGATAACGCTAGCGCTTGCAACTTGGGCAGCTTTGTTGAGCGAAGCGTCTCCTGGGAGGAACGTTCCCCTCTTAGGAGAGGTTCTGCACGGAGCAGAGTGAATGGTCATCGCTTAACCCTCAAAACTGATTGATATCTCTACTATTCCCAAGAATTTTCTCTTAATCACAAGCATCCTTAGAAAAAGCGATGTGTCTTCGCTGGCGGAATGTGTGCCAATTGTAGAGAAGCGCTCTCTCTCCTCTTCTATTTCAGCTAACCATCTAATCCGCGCTCAAAGAAGCCTGTACGCTCAGCTTGCCTACACACCAACCACTTTTGACCACACCCCACCACATTGCCGCTTACCTTGCCAAAAAAGGTGGGAGGCACAGCCACACAACCTTTTTGCCGCTTTTTAGTTAGCCATATCACATTTCTAAATAACGTACTATAATAAGAGATATCAGACATGGGGCTTTAATGGTTTCGACAGGTTGGCGAACGCTGCTCTGTGATACAGGTCGAGAGTGAGTCTCCTCTCGTAAATCAAAGGCTCAAAAAAAAAGTAAATGCGAACAACATTGTACCTTTTGCTCGTAAGGCTGCCACTGTAGCTGCCTAAAAACCTCTAATCAGGTCCGAGCGTCTATAGTCTGACTCCGTTAAAGGCTATAGACCAACCCCCAACGGATGCTCTAGTAAGTGTTCTCTGGGTGGCTTGCTAGCTAAGACTTAACCAGTGCATCCCACCGTTCGGGATAAGGAACGGTTCCCGCCTTGAGGATTAGATAGGATAAACCTGTGAATGAGCGGGGGGTAAATACCCAATTTGGACACGGGTTCAATTCCCGTAAGCTCCACTAGATACAATAATTTTCTTTTCCACCGACAAAATGTTAGGTGGATTTTTTTAGGAATCAGGACTAGCTGAGGTTAGTTGATATCGCAACGGATGATTATCCCTGATAATGAGGGTATAACATCCCTACCCAATAGCGATCGCATCTTTAACACTTCTCGCAGGTGAGAGGAAAATCATACGATGAATATAGTTTAGGATTGGGTTGACACGCAGCTGAACTGATAGAAGTCAAAACTAAATAATAAGCATAATTCCTAAAGTTTCCTAAACACAGCCATACTAGAAAACTCGTTGGGCAAGAGTAAGGGCGTGAGATCCCTACCATAGCGATCGCATCTTTAACACTCTCCCAGGCGAGAAGGAAATGATACGATGAACATAGTTTAGTTTTAGGTTAACCATGTAGGTTGACAAAAACATAGTTTAGGTTTGGGTTGACAATATCTTTCTGCTAAATCTGCCCCTCCATACTCAAAACTAAACAATAAGCTAATTCCTAAAGTTTCCCAAACACAGCCATGCTGAAAAACTTGCTGGGCGATCCCAACGCTCGGAAGCTCAAAAAATTCCAACCCTTAGTTACAGATATCAACCTATTAGAAGAAGATATCCAGGCACTTTCCGATGAGGCGCTAACTGGTAAAACAGCAGAGTTTAAACAGAGGTTAGAAAAAGGCGAAACTCTGGATGATTTGCTACCAGAAGCATTTGCCGTAGTCCGAGAAGCTGGGCGACGGGTGTTAGAACTACGACACTTTGATGTCCAACTCTTAGGTGGGATTATCCTACACAAAGGGCAGATTGCGGAAATGAAAACCGGCGAGGGAAAAACCCTGGTTGCTACGCTACCAGCGTACCTTAACGCACTTACTGGTAAAGGAGTGCATATTGTAACAGTTAACGATTACCTAGCGCGTCGGGATGCCGAGTGGATGGGGCAGGTACATCGCTACTTAGGGCTTACGGTAGGATTAATTCAGCAGGGAATGAACCCATTTGAGCGTAAGAAAAATTACGACTGCGACATTACTTATGTCACAAATAGCGAGGTAGGCTTCGACTACTTGCGAGACAACATGGCTACCTCAATGGTGGATGTGGTGCAACGTCCCTTCAACTACTGCATCATTGATGAAGTTGATTCGATCTTAGTTGATGAAGCGCGGACACCGCTAATTATCTCTGGGCAGGTAGAACGACCAACAGAGAAATACCTGCAAGCGTCACAAGTGGCAGCGATGCTAAAAACCGAGGAGCATTACGAGGTAGATGAAAAGGCTCGTAACGTGCTTTTGTCTGATGAAGGTTTTGCTGAAGCTGAACGCCTGCTGGAAGTACAAGATTTATACGACCCCAACGACCCTTGGGCGCACTACATTTTCAATGCAATTAAAGCTAAAGAACTGTTTCTTCCAGATGTAAACTATATCGTCCGCAACAATGAAGTTGTAATTGTGGATGAGTTTACAGGGCGGGTGCTACCAGGACGGCGTTGGAGTGATGGACTGCATCAGGCGATTGAAGCGAAAGAACGGGTAGAAATTCAACCAGAAACTCAAACTTTAGCGACGATTACCTATCAAAACTTGTTCTTGCTGTTTCCGAAATTAGCCGGAATGACAGGGACAGCAAAAACAGAAGAAGTTGAGTTTGAGAAAATTTACAAACTTGAAGTAACAATAGTACCGACAAATAGACCCAGAAGCCGTCATGACTTGGCTGATGTGGTCTATAAAACCGAGGAAGCAAAGTGGCGGGCGATCGCGGAAGAATGCACCCAAATGCATGAAATGGGACGACCAGTACTGATTGGAACCACAAGCGTCGAGAAGTCGGAATATCTCAGCAATTTGTTAGAGCAGCAGCAAGTTCCCTACAATCTCCTCAACGCTAGACCAGAAAACGTGGAGCGAGAATCAGAAATTATTGCTCAAGCAGGGCGTAAGGGTACATTGACGATCGCGACCAATATGGCAGGGCGAGGCACAGATATCATCCTGGGTGGTAATGCGGAATACATGGCGCGACTGAAACTGCGGGAATACTTTATGCCCCGAATTGTGCAGCCGGAAGATGAAGATATTTTTGGGGTAGGGCAGGCATCCGGAATGCCGATAACCAGTGGCAGTGGGCAAGGATTTGTTCCTGGTAAAAAAGTTAAAACCTGGAAAGCGTCACCACAAATTTTCCCAGCCCAACTAGCAAAAGAGACAGAGCAACAGCTGAAACAAGCGGTAGAATTTGCTGTTTTAGAATATGGGGAACGCAGCCTACCGGAACTAGAAGCAGAAGATAAAGTAGCGATCGCTGCTGAGAAAGCGCCAACAGATGATCCTGTAATCCAAAAATTACGGGAAGTTTACAATCTACTGCGTCATGAGTACGAACAGTTTACTAGCCGAGAACACAATGAAGTTGTATCGCTTGGAGGTCTACACGTAGTTGGGACAGAACGCCACGAATCACGGCGGATAGATAACCAATTACGCGGACGTGCGGGACGACAGGGCGACCCAGGAACGACTAAATTCTTCCTGAGTTTGCAGGATAACTTGTTACGGATTTTTGGTGGCGATCGCGTAGCTGGCTTGATGAATGCCTTCCGCGTTGAAGAAGATATGCCGATTGAATCGGGGATGCTTACACGCTCTTTAGAAGGCGCTCAGAAAAAGGTTGAAACTTATTACTACGACATCCGTAAGCAGGTGTTTGAGTATGACGAAGTGATGAACAACCAACGTCGGGCAATCTACGCCGAACGTCGCCGCGTTTTAGAAGGTGAAGACCTTAAAGAACAGGTGATTAAGTACGCCGAAAAAACAATGGATGAGATTGTTGACTACTATGTCAACCCAGATCTGCCATCGGAAGAGTGGGACTTAACCACACTGGTCAACAAAGTAAAAGAATTTGTTTATCTGCTAGCAGACTTGGAACCAGAGCAATTAGAGGATCTTAGCGTCACTGAGATTAAAACTTTCCTGCACGAGCAAGTGCGAATTGCTTACGACATGAAAGAAGCAGAAATTGAGCAAGTCCAGCCTGGATTAATGCGCCAAGCCGAGCGGTTTTTTATCTTGCAACAGATTGATACCCTGTGGCGGGAGCACTTGCAACAGATGGATTCTCTGCGGGAATCTGTTGGACTGCGTGGCTACGGACAAAAAGATCCGCTGATTGAGTACAAGAGTGAGGGTTATGAACTGTTTTTAGATATGATGACCAATATTCGCCGGAATGTTGTTTACTCTATGTTCCAGTTCCAGCCTCAAATTCAGCCTGCACTTGCCTCGCCGTCAGAGTTGGTTTGAGGTGAGTTAGTAATGACTCGCACCCTGCACGTTTGATATACCTCTGGATGAGTGATTTAAGGTATCGCTTGTGCAGAGGTTTTATTATTAGCAGCTACTTGCTTTTATAGTTCATTTGTACTACTGCATCGGTGAAAATATTTTTGCAGGTAGTCAAGCGGGAGTTGGGATGAAAGAACTCAAACCAAAAATCACACACATCAACGCCAAGCGTAAACGTGCAGCGAGTTGTCATCAGACATCACAACACCATTCTCTGCCAGTATTTGGTAGGCAACGTCAGGGTGTGACTACTGCAATTGCAGCACTGCAACCTCAAATGAAGCAGGAAGTGCTGCAACAGAAACAGAGAGAAGGATGGCAGAGTTTAACAGCGCAAGCGGAACGGATCAACCAGCTTGCAGGCTGAATTAGAAGTGGCAATGTTTGAATTTAAAGCAATTGCTAATAATGTTAATCTTGAGCGACGAATGATTCGGGCGACTAAAAGTCCGATAAAAAGCGTGTGAATATTTGACAGCGCTTGTTCCTTGTGTTAAGCGCAAAAAGGTGGTGCATTTGTACTAACGACAAGAAAGGTTGATTTATTCCAGGCAGAGCGAGAAGCAGTACAGGTAGCACGAGAACTGCGTCGTCAAGCAAGAAGACGAGTAGCATCACCATTAAAGCAGAAGCTTCCAGTTCTAGGTTGGCTGATTTGAGAAGCTGAGGTTAAGTGATTTAGTAGTAGCTGATGATTGGCGATCGCTTGTTATTGCTTTACTAAGTAGCAGTTTTCTGACCTCAAATGCGGAAAAACAATGAAAATAGAATATTAAAAGCGTTTTGTAGTTCAGAGGTAAATACAAGGTGTTAGAAACACTCTGGGTTTTTGCCGTTGCTCTAATGCCACCACTGCTTTCTCTGTGGATGATGCGCCGTAGCGAAGCACGGACACGAGCCAAGTTGAGAGCAATGACTGCAACGAGGGTGAGGATACGTTCTATCAGTCAGCCCAAGCGATCGCTACTATCTTGAAGGAGTTGGGTATCTTATCGGCGATATCACCTGCCAATATAATGCACGTTCTGGCTATATTCGCTGTGCCGTAAATCCGCAGGGACCTTTGGTTGGGTTGCCGCCACTATCAGTCGCTGGAAATTTTTTTAATTCATCGTTACACGGTATTTTAACCCGTTTTTACCGATGACCGTATGCCGCGTTAACAAAATTTTTAACTGACACTCAATATTAATTGCAGTTAAGAAAACAGCAGCGCCTTGTTAGTGGGTATGAGGTATAAGTAAAAGATCCTCCACTTTTGTGGAGGATCACATCTAGTTAAATACCAATGAGATCTAGATATCAGCCGCCGCCTAAAACACAGAAAAAATACTTTTTAAAAAGCTGGCGACAACGGGCAGGCGCTACTAACTACCAAGACAAGCAGTTCTTCAAGTTCAATAGTAGCTGGTTTCATTTACTCCTACTCTTGATGTGGCTAGCTATTGGTACTGGCTTACGCTTTACTAATTTGGCAGCGAAACCTCCTTGGAACGATGAATTTGCAACTCTCGTTTTTAGCTTAGGTAATAGTTTTCGCACAGTGCCTCTGGATCAAGCGATCGCACTTGATACGCTCTTGATGCCATTGCAACCTAACCCTAATGCTGATATCAGAACAGTTATTCACCATCTAATGACAGAGAGTACCCACCCACCTGTCTACTTTGTGCTAACTCATCTGTGGATGCAGCTGTTTCCGACACAAGACGGACTTGCTTCATTTTGGGCAGCGCGATCGCTAAGTGCTATCTTGGGTGCTGCCTCAATTCCAGCTATCTTTGGTTTAGGCTGGTTAGCTTTTCGCTCTCGGTTAGTTGGGCAAATAGCGGCAGCAATGATCGCAGTTTCGCCCTTTGGCATCTATCTAGCTCAAGAAGCCCGTCACTACACATTGGCAATTTTGTTGATTATCGCTTCTTTATGTTGCCTAGTCATAGCTACGCGGACTATCCACCATCGGATGCCCCTACCTATCTGGCTAGGATTAATCTGGGTAGGAGTTAACAGCTTAGGAATTACTATTCATTACTTCTTCATGCTCACCCTCGCTACCCAAGCTTTAGTTCTGATTGTTTTGGCAGCGCGACATAAGTTTAATCGGGTATCCCTTGCTCGCCCTGCTACTTCTCACTCCTCTCATTGGTGGCGGCTCTACGCTGTTGCTGTAGGTACTCTAATGGGAGGCTTAATCTGGTTACCCTACTGGCAGAACATCTCTGACAATCGCGTGACGCAATGGATTTACAATGACAGTCCCTTGAGCAATTGGCTGGAGACAATTACAAGAGTCTTAGCTTGGATAATTACTATGCTGTCGTTGCTGCCTGTAGAAGGAACAACTCAACCAATTATGCTTGCTTTTGGTGCGGTATTGGTAATTTTTGTTTTCTGGACGCTGCCAATCTTCATCGGTGCCATCAGAATTCAACTTATGTCCCCGCCGATTATTAGGGACAACCCCCGCCACGGACTAGCGCTGATGGTTCTAGAAACGCAAGTTTTGGGTGGGTATATTTTAGCAGCGATCGCGCTAGTGTTCGGCATAACTTACGGTTTAGGTGCTGATTTGACCATTGCTGCTCGATATCACTTCTTTTACTTTCCAGCTGTAATAGTAATGCTTGGAGCCGCGCTTGCCATCTGTTGGAATGCTTCTACTTTGGCAGCAAGAATTAATTTAAAATGGACTGTTCGTCAGCAAGCTATCCTATCTTTTTTGAAAGCAAGGGGGAAAAAAGCGGTAGTACTAATTCTTAGCATGGGGTTCCTTGGTGGGCTAATTGTTGTCTCTAATTTTGGTTATCAAAAGCCTGATCGCCCTGATCTTTTAGTTCCGATTATTCAAAAAGTATCTCAGGTGCCTGTCCTGATTGCCACTAGTCACTTCACCCATGAACAAACAGGAGAAATGATGGGATTAGCTTTAGAATTTAAACATTACAGTTCTTTAAAGTCAACGACAAACTCTCCTTTGTTTCTTCTAGCACATCTAGAACCTAATTCCATAACCTCTATAGATACACTTGAAAAAAGTGTTACTCAACTGCCACGCCCGTTAGATTTGTGGATAGTAAATTTCTTTCCTACAGCTGAACCAGAAGTAAAAGGTTGTTTTATTGACACTCAATCTAGACCAAAGATGAATGGCTATAAGCATCGACTTTATCACTGTCCGTAGACGTATCAAGCCTGACTAGACAACACAACTTTATAATCGCCAAAAGATGACTATTTACTTCTACAGCACGCGTAAGCGTGTGTATCAAGTAATCTCTCCTTTGAGCTACCATCTGCTAAAGTTAATCAATTGAGCGGCATCGCATTAAAGCTAACTCCAAGCACTACAAGTACTAATAACGTAATTCCAGAAATCCGTATTGTTATGGATGCAAGCTAAATGATCGACAGCTACAGAAGATAATTTTGTGACTTGGCTCAAGGCGATCGCGCCCGAAATGTTTAAGTGGAACGCGGCTTTTATCGGTTTTGGTGTGCGGTTGATCGCTTTGCTGGCGCTTAATGAAGCTTGTATCCTAGTATACAACCACCAAATTGCCCCAGTACTGGTTGATGGCAGCTTGTAGTTTAGCTTGTACATCTGACCAATTCTCTGACTTAATTGCTGCTGCAAGCAATTGCCATAATATCTTTCATTGGGCAACTGCTAATGATAGTGTGACAACCTAAAAGGCAGATAAATAAACAACTTCAATTTGAATAAACTGACTATTGCTTTACCGTAGCTTTATTAAGTATCTTCCTAAAACTCAGTTTAAGCGTAAGATAAAGTTATCTTCAATTAGCTGTAAATTTGATACATCTTAACGTACAATTTAATACAATACTCTAGCTTCCATAGCTGCTTAACTATAAAACTAACGAAATTAAAACTAAGGAGGTAGCTTTTGGTCCAGGTTAGTACGACCGTGTTTACATTTATAAGCACTGTATAAAATTTTATAGTCTTAACAAAATAACTAAGTCTAGTGATGTTAGTTCTTCTGATATTTAGTTTCTAATAATTCTGATAGGTGTCTGAATTTTAAAGGGTTTAAGCCAAAATCGGCTGCACCAACAATTAACCACTACGTAGTTCATTTATTACTTATGGGTTTGTTCCTACAAGCGGATACTCGGTTGTGGAGTAAGCTTAACAAGTTTCCATAAGGCTTGACTACGGACACGACCGAAGCTAGCTTTGTTACAAAAGTAAAGTTTAGAGAAATCTGCTATTTATTTTGGAACCTGTGATTTAATGTGTCTGTCAAAAACCGGAGAATCTAATCATCGCTACCGCAATCTATTCACCCCCGGCTAATGGTGGTTGGAGTGTACTTTAAAACAAAATACATACCCGGAGCAAACACCAAAAACTATATAGCAGATGTCTTTACTTTTATGACTTTAATATGGACAAATTAGGACAGTGATCGCAGTGGCACTTAGTTATTGTATAGTCGTACCATTAATTTTCCGAATCCGCAATAATCATATAAGTTTATAATTTATACTCTGTATGCAAGACATAAAATCTCCATCATTTTTGATAGTTGATGAGCAGCCAGTTTCTTTAGCCGAAGCATTGAAATATCTGCAATCATCTGGAAAACTTCAGACTTTTATACTAGATATTTTACGCCAAAGAATCATAGAGCAAGAAATACAAACACGGGATGATCTTGATATTAACCCTGGTGTAATTGAGCAGTCAGTTATTGATTTTCGATTACAGCAGCAGCTTACTGATCCCAATAAGTTTCAAGAGTGGCTCAACAGTAATGGCTTAGATTATCCTAGTTTTCACAAGCAAGTTGGTTCTGGCTTTAAACTAGAAAAACTTAAAGCTCAAATTACGCAACCAAGACTTCAAGAATACTTCATTGAGCAGAAACTTTTTCTAGACAGGGTGGTACTTTCTCGACTCATTGTTAATCAGAAAGAACTAGCTGAAGAATTAAAAAGCCAAATTTTAGAGGGAGCTAGATTTGAGCAGCTAGCTCAGGAGTATTCTGTAACAGATGATCGGATTGTCAACGGTATGATGGGAGCAGTCAGCCGAGGGCAGCCAGATTCAGTTAGGGCTTTAGTTGATCTAGCAAGTCCAGGTGAGGTGGTTGGACCAATAGAAATTGAAGAGTGGTACTGTTTATTTAGGATTGAGAAATTTCTCCCAGCAGAACTGGAAGGTCAGCCTGAAGCTAGAGCTAGAAAATCAGCTTTTTGAAAAATGGCTAGGAGAAAAACTGCAAAAACTTGATATCAAGCTTCAGGTGAATTCATGATTGCTGATGAAGTTAAAAATGTTGCCTGGGATGACTTTGCCCCTTTGCTTACTGAGTCCAGAACAGCAAGTTAAATTTAAAATCAAGCTGAAACTCGTCGCTATGTGCTTGGGGAGATAATTTGGGGTACAGATTTAGTAGCCAGCGACAATGGAACTAAAGCCAATTCTGGAAGTCAGTTTTTGGTAATTTCTGGTAAGGTGCGATTGGTCCCAGAGCAAGGTGAGTCTGTCATTTTGCAGAAAGGTGATTGGCTAGGCGATTTGCTAGACCTTTCAGGAGCGTGGAAAGCCAGAGCGTCTAGTAAAGATGTAGTTGTCCTGCGGTGGGATTCAGGGCTTTGGACTACAGTTTCCTCCCCAGATATTCAGCAATTCTGGGTTTCCCTAAAATTCCGTTATCAGCCGCAAACGAGCGATGCACCCCAGCCAGTGTCGGGTTATCCGTTTGTCTCTAGTCTTAATACTGCGGCTGCCTGCTTGACAATGGTAACTCAATACCTCCAAAGTCCAGCCCAGCTAGAGTGGACGCAACGTCAGCTACGGGGACAAAGCCCAAAAAATGTGATCGAAGCCGGGGAAAAACTGGGAGTACAACTGCAACGGTTACAAGTTGAGTGGAGTGATTTACGACAATTATCATTTCCGGTTTTGCTGCATTGGCAACAAGAATCCTGGGTTGTGGTGTATGGAGTCAAAGGCGATCGCCTGATCGTCGCTAACCCTCTAAACCCCAGTAGAACTTGTGAAAGTATTCCTAAAACTGTAGTTGAAGCGGCTTGGAATGGGCAACTTTGGCAAGTAGAACTAATCCAGAAACAGGATAAATTTGGTCTTAGTTGGTTTTTGCCTGCGGTTTGGCGCTATCGAAAATTGCTGGGAGAAGTGCTCTTGGCATCTTTTACGTTGCAGCTATTTGGGTTAGCAACGCCAGTAATTACTCAGGTAATTATTGACAAAGTGCTAGTACAGGAAAGCCTTGCTACTTTAGATGTAATGGCGATCGCTCTTTTAGGGATTGCCATATTCGAGGCGCTTCTTGGCATCTTACGGATATTTATCTTTACCCACACTGCTCGCCGCCTTGACCTTAGTTTATCTGCTCAGGTATTTCGTCACCTGATGCGCTTACCTTTGGCTTATTTTGAGTCGCGTCGGGTTGGAGACACTGCTGCACGCGTCCAAGAACTGCAAAATATTCGTGAGTTTCTTACAGGCACTACTCTGACTGTGATTTTAGATAGCCTGTTTGTGGTGATGTATTTGGCACTAATGTTTTATTACAGTGTCTCACTCACCTGGGTTGCCCTTGCTGTTCTGCCTTTATTTGCAATCCTAATTCTGGTATCAACTCCAATTCTGCGAAATTGGTTGAACGAAAGTTTTAACCAAAGTGCTGATAGTCAATCTTTTTTAGTAGAAACCATAACTGGGATTCATGCAATTAAAGCGCATGGAGCAGAAAAACCATCCCGCGAACGCTGGGAGGGATTATTTGCGCGTTACGTGCGGACAAACTTTAAAGCTTCTACAGCCTCTAGGATCAGCAGCAACCTTGGTACCTTTCTCACCAGTTTTTCTACTTTGCTGATTCTTTGGTTTGGCGCAAAATTAGCGATCGAGCAGCAACTAACTATTGGTCAACTTGTAGCGTTTCAAATGCTTTCTGCTAGAGTCACAGGTCCGCTTTTACGCCTGGTTCAACTTTGGCAAACTCTCCAGCAAGTTTTTCTTTCTGTAGACCGCCTGGGAGATGTTCTCAATGTTGCCCCAGAAGCCGAGCCAGGATCTGGTCTAGTTTTACCTCCTTTAAAAGGTCAAGTAACCTTCGATCAAATCTTTTTCCGTTACAAACCTAACCAAGAACCAATTCTGCGCGGAATTTCTTTCACAGTTCAACCAGGGATGTTTGTCGGAATTGTTGGTCGTAGTGGTTCTGGTAAAAGTACCCTTTCTAAGCTTCTACAGCGACTCTACTTACCTGAGTCTGGTCGGATCTTGATTGACGGCTTCGATATCAAAAGTGCTGATATAGGCTCTCTTCGCCAACAAATTTCTGTAGTTCTGCAAGAAGATTTCCTATTCAACGGCTCTATTTTGGAAAATATTACTTTAGGTAATCCAGATATTACAGCCGAGCAAGTGGTAGAAGCTGCACGAATGGCAGCAGCCCATGATTTCATTAGTGAATTATCTCAAGGCTACGAATCTAGTATTGGAGAACGCGGTACAGGACTGTCTGGAGGTCAGCGTCAGCGCATAGCTCTAGCACGCCTATTCCTATCTCAAGCCCCACTATTAATTTTGGATGAGGCTACTACTGCCTTAGATAGTGAAACTGAGCAGCAAGTTTTACAAAACATCCAGCGGATTGCTAAAAATCGCACTGTTTTCATGATTGCCCACCGATTTGAGCCGCTCAAAAAGGCAGATTTGATTTTGGTGCTGGAGAAAGGTGTATTGATGGAACAAGGAAGCCATGCAGAATTAATGCAGAAAAAAGGTCTGTATTGGTCGTTATACCAGCGTCAGCGTGCTGAGTCATAAATATTTTTGTTAAACCAGACACTAATTGCTTACAGGTAAAGGCAGTTTTTACCTGTTTTATACTAAGTTGCGTTTAAAGGTAGTAACCTAAGATGAGGGAAAAAAGTTAAAGAACGTAGGCGGACACAATCAGAACAAAGTTCAAGTAAGCCCTGGCAGAGTATATCCTCAACTTGGTCTAAAGATTGAAAGACTTGATTGTAAAAGTTGTTTTCTCGAATATCTGGGAAGATATGTTCAACAGGCATTAATTCTGGGCTGTGAGCAGGTTGGAGGAGCAACCGAATATTTTCAGGAACAGTCAAACAATTAGAGCGATTGCCTTGATGCTTTATCCAATTGTAAAATCACAAAATAATTGGCAAATTCAATAGAAACTTGTTCTCAGAATAAATTCATCATCTTGGTATGGGCATAGGGCAAAGTTAACAAGTCATTTTGCCTGCTGAATTACTTTTCGGACAAATCCTTTCGATACCCCTAGGTGTAAAGCAATCTCGGCTGCCGTTCTTGGGTCAGCGAGCGCATTATATATAACCAGCCATTTTTGTTTCTCCCAATGCGATGATGTCAACTTTACTTTTTGCTTGACCGTTTCTAGGTCTAAATGAGGAAAGGCTTGCGTGAGTTGACTCATCTGCACCTGTAAGACTTCAAGTCTGTTCTCGTAATACCGTCTTAATATCCTACTACACTTGATTGCAACTCGGTATCACTTGCCAGGCTAGCCCTTGGTAATATCGTACTGACCTAGTTTCAGCCCTTTACTGCTGCCTTGTTTATGACATTACCACTAATAAAAAAATAGGTGGCACTTTTGGAAGTGCCACCTGCAAAATTATTCTCAAAGCTGTGTTCAGTGCTGAGCATCAACCTCAAATTCACTTTAAACGCAGCATTATCTAATTGAATTACATTAGGCAGCTGAGCGCAGTACCTCGATACCGTTAATCGCACCAAAGTTTACTTCTGACCTGAAATTGATATTCAGTGTACCGCCTGTAACTTGGATACCTTCAAGAGGTACGACTACAGCAGTTAAGGCACCCCCAGCGGCGGCTGTGATGTCGAAGTTGTCAAGCACAGTTTTACCTTCTATGGCGACATCAAAGATACGTCTGCCAATGCCAGCAGGACCTTGATTTGGAGTGCCAGTGAAGTTCACTTCCGCAAAGTGCAGACGCACATCAACTTTCCCGCTCACAGGTAGATTGTAGGAGATGAGACGAGATTCTATCGGCGAGGACTCAAGACCTGTCTTGGCACGGTAAGTCCAGTAGAGTCTGTCATTAGTTGTGTTAAGAATATTGGGTGTGCCTCCAGCATTCTCAGCAGTTGCTGGACCGGGGCTTGAGGTGAATAAGCCTTCGTCTGATGACCAACTACCAGATGCATCTGTGTACGGGGTACCGGCTACATCAAGGCGATATATAGGGGCGCGGGCTGCTGTTGTCTCATTGGACTTAACTGCAAAATCATCGACGGTTGCAGTGAACAGCGCTCCACCTTTATGACTAGTAATAAGCCCTGCTTTGCTTTGAGCAGCAAAGAAATGACCAAACTCACTTCCCTTATCCTTGAGCGATATGAAGCTAGGCATATTTACTAGCGTGCTATTTCCCGCAGCATCAACAACCTCAAACCCAGCCCGAATTGTTCCTGCTACTGGGTCAGTGAATAGTTTCAAATCTAGTGACTGCAAGGTTGAGGCGTTAGCAATCGGCACAATTTCGCCTATGCGATCAGACACCCCATTATTCTCGAACAAGAACTCTACACCAACGCCGCCATTGAGATTTCTCGCTACTAGCTTGACGTAGTTATTTTGGTCATAACCAAACATCACACCCGCCTGCTCAGCCCCTGCATTAAGGTAGCTCAGCGAGCCGAGCAGTTTAGTGTTGATTACAGCCTTACCTGCCCTGCCGTCAAATTTAGTCTGCAACCCATTTACCAGGTTATTGTCGCTGCTGTTAATGCCTGCGGTGCTAGTAACTTTTAGGGTGCTTGCAGTTGGATTGATGTCTAATAGCGACTTCTGATAGGATGCGGTTGAGGTGTAGCCATCGTTTTTGTTAAGTTGAGTACTGGTAAAGCCAATAGTCTGCCCATCCTTATCAGTTAGGCTACCTTGATATGTCTTGTTGAAGTTAAATATCAAATCGGGTGAACCAGGGACTAAACCGCCTACGGCTGGGTCTAAAGCTGGTGACTCAGGTTTAGCATTCGTGAGCAAGTAAACATTGTCGTTGTAGTCAAAGTTCTTCTGTGGATTGATACCAGTGTCGGAAGCAGCTATCCAAGTGTTAGGGATAATAGCGCCATTCTCATCCCGTGCAGTGTATATCCGCCATTCATGCGTTGTAATGCCATTGATGATATTCTTACTATCATCTGTCGAACCTGGACCACGCTTAAGGGCAAAGGGACCACTTGGATTAAAATCTACGTTGTTGCTTGTAGGTGCAACGATTTTACCACCAACCAAAATATTAGCGGGCAGCAACTTTTGATTTTCTCCGCCACCTCGGTCTTCACCGCCTGGCAGCGCATAGAGAAAATTACCGCTACTGCTGCCTTTTGGCACAAATTCTACACCATCGTGTGGGATCGTGTCGGGGCTACTGTATACCGCGATTGGGAATAATTCTACAGGAGCGCTGGCATTGGCACGCACCCAGTAGGGGGAGTAAACCTCATCTCCTAGCAGAGTTTTTGTCCCACCCATTCTTTGGTTTTCCGTACCTACATTAGTACCAAACCCAAAGGAGCGAACTATCTCTGCTACCGAAGGCTCAAATCTACCAGTGACGTTGTCAGCATTAAGCCCTGCCAAATCAACTGTTTTTGTCGGCTGATCCGGGTCATTACTGCTAATGGTCAGTGATGCGTAGTTTTCGCCGTTTAATGTATGGGTCACCCCCGATGCACTAAGTGTGGCAGTCCGCTGAGGCAAAAATCGAACGGGGAGGCTGTAAGAACCACCAGGTGCGATGGTAATAGGCAGATTCGCCGTAGATTTAAAGTCCTCATCCCTTTCATGGTCGGCAGGGCGTACAGCGTTAAACTTTTCTTGCGAGTCACCGAAAGCCAGCGCTGTAATCGTTAAAGCTTGACTGCCTGTGTTTCTGAGCGTCAGGTCTTTCTCTGCGCGCGGTTGCTCCTTGAACGTGCTGAACACCATCCGGTTCTGCAAGGTGTTCGAGACTTCTGAACTAGGGCTGAAAACTTCGAGGTTGGGTCCTGCTGCAAGAGCTTGGGCGCTAGTAGGCTCCAAGCCTAACGTAGAAACTTCATTAGCCATGAAATATACTCCAGTAGTGTTTAGGATAAAGATAAAGACAATCTAGGAGTTTAAGCAATACCCGCAGACGTATTGTACCTTGTTATTTAAGCTACTTTGTCTGAGTAAGTACTGCACCTGGATCAGCGTAACCAAGCAAAAGCCTATGTTTTCTTTAAAAGATGGTTGAATGTAAAATAATTAACTTACTTTTCAACCTAAAGCCAAAAATACTGTCGTTAAAGCATCGCCCTCATGTTAATGATGTCGGATTAATTAAGCACATTTGCAGTAGCTATAACATCAAAAACACTTTCCTAATGCTAATAACACTTTTATTTTTACTAAGAGAATCTCAGTACAAATTCTTTCTGTCAAGAGTAGCAATAAATTAGCTAATGTATCTAACTATACAGTGAGTTTAAACTGTAACCATATGAGGTGTTGTCTCATTTTTGCCTACGTTTGTTCCCAAAATTTGCTAGTAAAGTATTGTCATCAGTGTTAGCAGTGTTATTCAAAGTAATACTCCTAAGAAAGGCTTGCTTTTTAGGACTCGCACTAGAAGCAGAAAGCCACACGTTTGATAAAAAAGTATTGTCGGTATCTATATAGGAGGAACGACTACTTCTAGCAAGGCGATTTAAGGCTTGGTTATTGATAGGTACACCTTTGTAAGTTGTTGTCCGGAAGAAACCTTTGTTATTACCCATGCTGTAGAAAATTTGATTCCCAATGCTCCCGGCAGCACCCGAATGGAGTGATGCAGGTAGAGGAGTAAGTGCTTTCCATGAATTCAATCTTGCATCGTAAGCTGTTACGTCTGACACAGACTGAGCGTGAGAAATTTCGCCTCCAGCAACAATAATCCGACCATCCATTACAAAAGTTGCGGCTCCAATGTGCGATCGCGGACGCGGCAGAGGTGCAACTGAAGTCCAGATATTTGGCTTGGCAGGATTCCATACATATACAGATGTCGAGGTAACTGAGTTACTGTCCTGACCGCGCTGACCAGCGATCGCGTAGATTTTGCCGCCAAGTACAGCGTTCCCTAGATGATTGCGTGGACTAGGAAGCGGAGCAGCAGAAGTCCATCTTGTACCGCCAAGAGACAGAACCCAGTGATTACGCTTATCCAAGCGGTTAATATCTGAGCCGCCAAAGAAGTGAAGTTTTTGACCCAGAAGCGCTAACGCTCCACCTCCGCGTGCTTCAGGAAGTGTTGGCATAGCTAGCCAGGTGTTTGTGTCTACGTTGTATCTCCAGACAGCTTTTGTAGCGTACCTCTGACCGCCAGTTGGTTTACCTGGGTAGCCGCCAGCTAGATAGATATTTCTGCCATCCACCGCTGTCGAAGTATGTGTAAGCGGAGTTGGCAAATCTGCTATCCGTCTCCAAGTATTGTTCGCTGGGTTGTACACGTCTGATCTGCTAATCGGTCTTGGAAACGGATCTACACTGCTTTTAATAAACCCACCGAACACATATAGCTTCCCGTCAACAACAGCACTCGCAGTTTCAGAACGCGCAACTGGCGATGGTGCTACTGTCCTCCAGGCAAACTTTGTCGGGCTTGTCTGCGCTATCAAGTTTGCAGCGACATTCGGATCTGGTGAATTCAGCATCAAGGTCAGAATAGCCAGCATGATTAGTTACCTCGTACATATTGCATAACTGAAACTGTCATTAGAGGTGAAAGCATCTGGACATCAGCAGTAGGTATACCGAACACATAGACACATTTAGGGCATGATACCCAAAATGATTTAGTATCTCCTTATTCTTATCTTGATTTATTTTTTTGGTTAGCAACGCTCAGTAATCTTTTCTTCATCCAATCTTTAAGAAACGTTCAGTATTAGTACCTAAAATTTGGTAGAACGCATAGCAGCAAAGCGAATGATTTCGTATCTGATTGCCTGAAATGTCATTTTTTTATTAATTAGCTAGCTTCAATCAGCTTTTCTTCACATAACCTATTAATACAGTTCAGTGTTAGCACGTAAGCAAGTCGGACTAAATAAATTCAACCGACACATGAGCTACTACACTAGAGCGGCTTGTTGATTCCTGCTAGCATACTCATCTTCGTCTACAAACACACTGTTGTTATCTCGTGATACTTCAGTTTTGATAGGTTGTATAAGGATAGTAAGAGCCACCCATCTGATTCTGATAAGTGGCTCGATCCAACCAAAGCAGATTATTTTTCTGGTATTTAATCGTACTGCGATCGCGGTATTGAAGTAAGTAGGGTAATCAAATTAATGGAGTTGACCTCTTACAGCACCTGTTGGAAGCTTCTCAGTGTGAAGGTTGACGTAGTAGTTCAGCGGATCGGTTTGGATAGCCAAGCCTAGTGCAAGCGGTACATCAACACACCCACTAGAGGCAGAAAATCCGTTCGCAGGTGGTATCAGGTTTACTACAATCGGACCATTAGTACCAGCAGTTCCTCGATGGATATGAGTCGCTATCGGCTTATCAACACCAGCAACAGTAATTCCAAAACAGATTTTTGCTTGAGAATTGTTTAATTTGGTTATCTTGACAGTTGCGCCGCCAACGCCATCAGGATCGCCGACATTTGCAGTACCTGTTTCTGAAACCTCATTTCCGCCTAGAAGTACTGCGGATAAAGGTGGAATTCGTGCGCTTTCAACAGAGGCGTTAATCGCAAAAATGCTAGAAACCCCTACAAAGGAAGCCATAGTAAGACGATGAAGTTGCCGCATAAACAATTCCTCTTGTGTGTATTGGCTGATTGGAAGCTTTGTCTATTTAACCGACTACATCGGTAAATATAGTTATTAATATTACTATTTAACTGAGTTCTTAACAAGTTAATTAGATAACATTAAATAAATTAAATTTATTAAGTGTAACTGGATTAGCACTTGCTTAATGTTAGGCAAACTGGTTTGAGTTTCGTAGAGTTAAATACCAGTTTTAGAAACCTAACCTATGATAGATTTCTAGATCAATTCTCCAACTTAAGTCTAAGATATGTAAATTTTATGTCTAATTAATGTCTAATTTTTGACTAAATAAGTGAAATAGTTAAAACCATTAGCAATTACGTCAGCAACTATAAAAATGCCTTCAGTAATACCAGATAACTTGCTTGACTAAAAATGGATTTGCTGATTTGATGTTGTTAGCGTTATCTGATATCTTGCACCTAAGTAGGCTGGCTCAGAGAATTCATACTTACGGATGTAGATGCTTTCAACTTGCTGAAGACTAGCTCGGCTAAACGGGTTTGAACCTTAATAGCGGACGAGCATTTTTCTGCTTTGCTACTTTAAGCTAAAGATGAATAAAAGATATGAATTCTTCTAGCTTTTTCAAATATTGAAAATACTACACTTTCCTTAATCGCTACAATAGAGTATCACGAGTTATAACTATCTGTTGTATCACGAAGAGTAATGTAAATACTAACTAATAAGTCTTATTAAAAGCCAGTATTCAACTAACTTTTAATAAATTACATCTTCTAAATTAGAGCTATTAAAAGGATTACATCTCTTAATCAAGAGGTGTAATCCTTGTTTCAACAGCTTGTTAAAATTTCACTTGCCCTGTTAAACGAAAATGAAATTATTACTCTCAAGGCTACTAGCTTGAATTCCAGTGAGGATAGCAATGTCTTGACCAAGGATATTTAGAGTAGTGTCATTGACGTTACTACCAATACCCTGAGTAATTGCCAACTGCTCAAATGTCACTCCTGCCAATTGAATTCGATCTTGTTGACTAGTGAAGTCACTGATAGTGTCAACTCCCTGATTAACGCTCAATACAAATAGGTCATTGCCACTACCACCATTCAATAAATCGTCACCATCGTTACCTAATAGGCGATCGCTACCCTTGCCACCTGAAAGTGTGTCGTTGCCAGCACCACCCCGTAGCAAATCATCACCGCTCAACCCCTTGATAGTGTCATCCCCACCCTGACCATTGATAACGTCTTGAGAGCGATTAAAGCCTTTAATGTTGTTATCTAAATCATTGAGGAACGTCACGCTGTCGCGGTGGAAAATTCGCTGACGTTGCGAGTCGGCGTTGAAGACATCAAAGTTGTCTTGAATTTGGTCTTGCCCGTTAAACAGGATATTGCCAGGGTTAGCATTTGTAGGCTTTTGGAGGTTATCCAGGTTTTCGAGATTGAAGTCGTTAAGGATGACTTGAGTACGATCAATATCCTCAAACGAAATCACCAAATCAGTTTCATCCTGAGTTAAGAGCATATTCTTAGCAGTTAGCTCCTCCCCCTGGAATTTAATGATGTCGAATTCAGTAATTACATTTGGCGACACTCTGCCACCAGTGCCAACACCAGTGAAATCTGTGACGGTATCAATACCATCACCACGATTAATTACAAAAGTGTCGTTATCGCCACCTCCTGTTAAGCGATCATTGCTCAACAGACCTGTAATCATGTCATCACCCTTGAAGCCGTTAAGGCGATCGCTTCTGAAACTGCCAATTAAGTTATCGTCTGCGGCTGTACCCTCAACTACGTTGAATAGAGGATCACGGGGATTAAAACTAGTAGTATCAATCGCCAAGGGATTCGGGAAAGCATTAGCGACATTCTCCCAAGGAACAAACTTAAAGTTACTGCTGACATTTTCTATTTCACCGTCCTCATTGACGACAACAGCAGGCTCATTTGACCCATCCTGAACGACCAATAGCCCAGAGGGGAACTGCGCTCCTAGCGGCACATTGATCACATCAGCGCCATCAGATTCCTCAACACTATCAACACCACCAGATTTACCGATCGCAAAATTGCCGAGGTAAGCGTTGTTGCCTTCTCGCGTGAAGGCTGCATAGGTGCTGTCTCCTTGGCTAGAGGCAAGTAGGTAGCCCTTACCATCAGCGGCGTAATAAATTGTTAGTCCCTCAACATCAGCTTCTAAGTTGCTACCATCTGGCTTAACTGCTTCAATTAGATCGCCTGTATCACCACCGCTAGGTTCAGCCGAAAACTTAAAGATGCCTCCTTTTTCCTGAGCCACGTAGAGGTATCCGAGTTCACGGTCTGCCACCATACCTTCAACTTGAGCATCTTCCAACTCACCTCCAGCGGGAATGGGAACGGTCAGCGATCGCACGAGACTTGCACTAACTTGATTATTCCCGTCATCTACCAATTCTAGTTGAGCAACCTTATTACCCTCTCGCTGGCTGACAAAGACATAGGACTTGCCGGAAACGGGGCTTGTGTAGGTCGCCAAGCCATAAGCCGTTTGTTCGCCGTCATCTATACCAAAGATTGATGCAGTGATATTGTCATCAGTAACATTGGTAAGTTGGCGGGTTATTGGGTCAACTTTGAAGATAGCTAGCGTGTCATTTTCTCGGTCAGAGGCTACAGCCAGATCGACACTCTGCCCATCAAGATTGAAGCCATAGACCAAATCGACGTTGTTATAGCGCACATCACCAGGTGAACCTGGTGAAATTGTCTGTGTTACTTGACCATTCAGGTTATACACTGATAAGCCACCATCTTTCAGCGTCCCAATGACCAAACTTTTTGCCGCATCAGTGGGATGAACGTAGATCGCTGGATCATCCGCATCACCTGGTTGCTGGTTGTTAGAGGCTCATCCAAGTCGACAACCTGCGGTGTCTCTAATGCAGGCAAAACTTCAGGAATAGTGTTTATGTCAACCGCAAAGGATAGAAACTGGGTAAACTGCGTCGCACTGAAATTGTTGTCGCTGACAACTATCAGAGATTGCCGTCCGTCTGGTAGCGTCGGACCTAGAGTAATGCCCTCGATGTTGTCTAATTGCACTCCCTAACTCAGCGAAGTCAAGCAGCAGTCTTTTCTTGCGCCACCGCTTCAACCTCAAGTCCGTCAACGCTATCAACGCCACTAATATCAGTTGCTCCTTGCAAGCGCACCTCATACAGCTTAATGTTGTTGCCCACGCCAACAGAAAAAGATCGCTCTAAAGCTAGCAAAGTACCACTATTATCTAGAGCTAATAACTCAACCAATCCATTCGTACTAAATTGATCGGCAGGAATTGGCGGAGCAGCAACTGGATCAGTCTCATACAAAAATTCTGCTTCTGGTTTGCCCGTAACTAAGTTGTATTTCAAGATCCGCGAAGGGCTACCATTTTCAATTGTGGCGATCGCCCCATCTTGCGCTAAGGCATTTTCTGTAGCTGTGAACAGAAATTTTTGATCGGGGGTAATTGTTACGCTTCAAAAGCCAAATTGTCACGGATACCGCTAGAGCCTGTTGTCGGCAAAAACTTTTTGGGAACTGGTAGTTCCCGGAGTTGCTCTCCTGTAAGTGAGAACTCATTAACAAAGGGATTAACTTGGGGAGTGGCTGTAACAGATCCTTCAGAAGAGATAAAAACAGTACCCTTGTCAGTTAGACTAATACCTTCTGGGTCAAGACTGGATGCCGCGAAAGGATTGCCATTTTCATCCGTGAGAGTCGTCACATCCCGGAATTTGATGTCTCCGTTGTTCAGTTCACCGTCACTAAGATTGATGTCAAGTGTATAGAATCGAGCCGGATTAATTTGGCTGCGATCATCAGAAATGCTGTAGTAGACATTCTTGGATGGATCGTAGGTAAGACCGGATAGTCCGCCTACTTCAGTGCTGTCAAATAGGAGTCCCGTTGGAAATGTAACTTCGCCTATAAAGTCCAGATCGTTAACCGTCTTCCTATTATTCGGAACCGTTACATCTGTCCAAACCAGACGATGATCGGAGCTGGGAAAGCCGCCAGGGAGAGCCGGATCAAAGTCTCCAACTAGGCGGAACAAAGGGTCGTCACTCTTTGGCCAAAATACAGCTGCATCAGTAATCTCCAGATTATGCGAGGGCAAGACATAATCTGCCCGTAAGTTACCAGGTGCAGTATCTGCAAAGTCAGCAGTATCAAATGCTGGATTTCCTACATGGTCATCATTGGCAGCATTCTGACGGGCTGCTGCGTCTGGACCACCATTGCTATCTGGGGTAACGCTAGTGTTAATTAGGGGATTATCTAGCAGTTGCAGAATCGCATTATTGGTACTGTCTCCATCAAACGGATCAGCATTCTGGTCGCCCATAATTACAAACCGTGAACCAGGAGTGAGCCCACCAAGGCTGCCAGCATCATCGTAGATATAGTCGCCCTTTCCAGGTGTCACGTAGTCTGCCCAGAAGCGAATTTCATCGTGGTTGCGCGTGCCGTTGCGGTCTTCTGGACCGTCAAATACAGGTGGGGTCGGATGGCTAGCAAGGACGTGGACAATCTGTCCGTTGACGTTGATTGGGATATCCCAGTGGCTCTTGGAAGAGAGGCGAAAAACCTCCAGTTCCTCAGGCGAATACCAGTCGTTTGGCTCAGGTGTTGCTGGATCGTCAGGTAGTAAAGCACCTGGCATATCCTTCCAGAGAAAGTTTTGGAAGGTGCGGATGTTTTCCGTGTCGATTGGATACTTGGAGTACAATGCCATGCCAAACTGCCCAGGGAAGAAGCCAAATCCAAAGGCATCATTTGGACCCCCAACTGAACCATTATTGTCAAGGTCAAATCCGGAAGGGATACCTGTGTTTGACGGGTCAACGTGAATGTAGGGAAACTCAATCGGGTTTGCCCCGTTCTGGCTCACTTCGAGATAGTTCTCCCGGAAAAGCCGAGCAGCTGCGTCATTTGGCTCGAAGTCGAACTCATTAATCAGCACGATATCTGGATTAGTCCGCTGAATAATTTCAGCTACATTCTTAGCTTGCTCGTTGTCTGGAGTTGATAGATCGTCGATCAGTTGACCTTCTTCATTGCGATTTAGTGAGGCGTTAAATGTTGCGAAGCGAATAGGTTCTTGAGTACCTGTCATGACTTCCTTAATTGCAGTAGAAGGGGGATTTTAAGTTAATTAAGATTGCCAAGCATATTTGCTTTTTGTGGACTAAATCACGTAAAAAAGGCTCACAAACTCATCATCAAGTCTTTGAACCTCATGGTTGAGATTCTGATACTCATCATCGAGTCTTTAAACCTTGTGGTTGAGTCCTAAAACCTCAGCATCAAGTCTTTGAGCCTCTCTTGGCTGAAGTTTAAATAACTGTCATAACAAGAACCAGTGAGTGTTTATTCCCTGGTTCTTGTTATGGCGCTAAGCGATCATGAAGTCAGCAGATGTGATAGTGCTAGATTGTACTCCAGTTAGAATCGCTATAATTTCACCACTGCCAACACCGAGCAAGGTGTTAGCTGCATTGATACCATTACCTTGAGTAATGCTCAGGTCTCCAAAAGTCAGACCAGGGAATAATTGAATCAAATCTTGATCGTTTGTGAAGTCGCTGATAGTGTCAGTTCCATCACCAGCAATCAGCATAAATCGGTCAGAACCACTACCACCAAGCAGAGTATCATTACCGAAACCTGCGTATAGTATGTCATCGCCATTGCCGCCGCTCAAACTATCGTTGCTAACCTGCCCTAAGAGAATGTCGTTCCCGTTACCACCGTTGAGGGTATCGCTGCCATTACCCCCACTGAGGCTGTCATTCCCATTACCGCCATTAATTTGATCTCTGCCAGACGCACCGTTGAGTGTATCGTTGACATTGCCACCGTTGGTTGTTGTTAGGGGACTGAATAAATTCGCACCAACAATAACTGGGTCGTGGTCTGATGAGCGGTAAGGTGTTGGTGTATAGAGATCTGGCGACTGACTCCCACCTTTAAACTCAAGGTTGTAATCTAGAATTCTAGGTTCATCAGCGTTGATATGCCATTCGGTAACATCTGTGACTTGAGAATCCAGACTAGACGTTGCTAGAGCGTGATCCAATCGTCCTGATTGTCCATCGAAGAGGAATGAATAAGGATCTGGGACAAATCGATCCAGTTCATCTACTAGTCCACCAGCACGCAGCACATCAATGGGGTCTTCCTCCCCATAGGCATTCAAGTCACCCATGACTAGCACATCGCTATCACCTGATGAGGTTTTAAGACCGTTCACAAAGCCGAGCAGTGCTTCTGCCTGCTGGGTACGTTGGGCATTAAAAGCACCTTGTCCATCACCTTGGTCTGCATCTGAGCCAGTACCTGTTCCACCCTTGGATTTGAAGTGATTTACTACTGGCGTAAATGTCTCACCGTTGGAGTTGAGAACAAACGTCTGCGCTACTGGTAAACGATTGTAGATTGCGTCAGTGTCACTGACGGCTTGACCAACAGGTGTGACATTATGTGGTTTGTAAATAAAAGCTACTTTGATTGCATCAGTCCCGACTCCTGAAGCTGGGTCGCGGATGTAATCGTAAGTCCCTGCGCCAACAGAGGTATTAAGACGATCAACTAGTTCAGTGATCGCGGAATTAGCGCCATCACCATCGTTCTCCATCTCAATCAAGCCAAGCACATCTGCATCAATTGCAGATATTGCACTGACAATTTTGTCGCTCTGGCGTTCAAATTCAGCCAGGGAACTTGCGCCACGAGATGTCGGGAATCCGCCGCCCATCCCATCGCCGTTGAAGTAGTTCAGCACGTTAAAGCTAGCAACCTTGACATTACCGCCAACATCTTCTGGTGCAGCTGTGCGCGGGTTTGTTGCCGCAAAGGTAGGATCTACTGTTGGCTGAACACGGTAACTGCCAAAGCCGAAACCAAGAACACCAGTAAGGTCTGTAGTAGTGTCGCCGACGCGGAGTGTATTGCCTTCTCGTAGGAAGGGAATTGTCGTGGGATTTTGAGTATTTCTCGCATCGTCCAGCAAGATTTGATTGCGATCGTTGAAGTTTTGCTGCTCGGTTACAGCACCAATGTTGTTTTCATCGTTCTCAGTTTCGGAAGTAGGAATGTCTGTTGGGTCGATGGAGTTGGTAGGGTTAAACAAGCGTCCATCAGCTGAGAGCGACACTTCGCCAAAACGAGCTAGGTTAAAGTTCTCGGTAACGGTCAGGGTTTCTGGAAAGTTGACCAGCATTCCCTCGAAGCTTTCCAGGTTGTCTACCGCAGTTACGGGTAGGTTAATAGCAGTGGGGGCGATCGCTCCAGAACCCACGATGTCTAAGGCGCTAAGATTGCCCACTTGGGTCTGACCGAAGTTTTCGGAAACGGTTCCGGTTAGCTGTACTGCATCGCCAACATTGACATTGACACTGTTAGGAGCAAAAACAAAGATGCCATCGGAGGTTGACGAATTGCCATCTCCTGTGTCGTCTTGGATGTAGAAACCGTTTAGACCAGTGCTGCCTTGGAAGTCACCGACAACTACACCCTTGGTAGCAACAGTATTATTAACAAAAGGACTAGCTGCGCCACTCCCCTGAATGTTGTAGATGGGAGTGAGTACAATGTCGTTATCGGTAATGTTAACGCTGACATTGGGAATTGGTGTGGAGGCGTTGGAGTAGGCAGGGTCAGCGCTACTGATAGTGTGGCTAATTACGCCTGGATGTGGAGAGCCTTCTGCCTCTAAGTCGTTAACTGCTCTAACCGTGATTGTTTGAGGATTGGTATTGTTCAGATTTACTGTGACGGAGTTAAAGAAGTTAACACCATCAGCGCTAATTTGAGTTTCTCCATCCGCTGCGATCGCAATATTAACGGTTCCATTTGGGGTTGTATTTAAAGCGATCGTGTAAGTGTCCCTTGTTTCCCCTTGCTCGTTTACGTCCGTGCTGCCACCTGACTGGGTAATTGTTATGCCAGCAGTTGTACCACCGCCATTAAATGTCTGCCCATTATTAGCAGCATTGTAAGTGCTAGTTGCAGGGGCAGTCCAGGCGAAGTCTTCATAGACATTACCAGTTCCCGTCAACTGTAGAGACTGACCAATTGGCTCCGTACCCGCTTCTCTCACGCCAATATCCGTACTAGCTAGACCGTTCGCCGGGCCACCGACGGCTGTAAAAGTGCCTTCGTAGCTGAGAAACTGTACTACAGTTTTATTGGGATCGACTAGAGCAATGCCGTCAGGTGAGCCATTCTGGATACCATTGAGCGGATACTGGACAGAGAGCGTCCCAAAACCATTTTGCTGATCAGGAATGATGCCGCTAAGAATGTCAGTGTCGTAAACAGCACCGCCATTGCCGTTATACAGAACAAGGCTCCAGCCTGTAAGGTCAGTTCCCGCTGGTCCAGCAATTTCTATGCCTTCACCAGCATCAGTACCTACGTTGTCGTAATGAAGTTCGTTGATGAATACGTTAGTTGCCATCTAAGGGTTCCTTCAGAAATAGTGTGATTTGATTCAACTAGGGATAATGAGAAGCCGCGTTGAGAGCGATCGCGTCTGAAATGCAAAAGTTAGTTAGCGATCGCATAGTTAAAATTGCATAACACCAAATTTTTGCAGCCCTGACTGAGCGTGAGCTTTCGTCCGCTCAAACAAATTTGTAAGCATAGTTTTAGATATGTTGAAAGAGCCTGTCTTTCTTGCTCTCCAATCTTCCAAAATCTCACAGGAACATTAAGGAGAGTCTATATTTAGATTAAATTGTGTGTAATTATACTGAAAGTTTTTGATAAAGTAGATGTGTACTAGGTAGTAGTAATAGAAAAGAATTGTCTACTTTAGTTTATAAAGCAAAGCTCGACGGATAATGTCGATAAATTTTTTTGGCGAAGATACTAAAAAATACCGTACTTACTGAATCAGCGTCTGACTTTACTTAACTTAAAAGGCTTTATAAGAGATATCAACTACACACTATATATGAACTCTCAAATATCGATTTATAGATGAATTTGATATAAATTTATCTGGCTTTTTCGGAATAACACCTTTATTGACATCTTGCACCTAAGCAGGCTGGCGAATAGAATTTGCTGATAGTGCCTCACCAAAGTGTGGAATAGACTGTAATATCTTTCCAGGTCCAGGGTTCTAAGGTTAAATCTGCTCGTTGAGCTGCTGTAGTCTTTAAAGAAGAATGTAGCCAAATCCAGTTAAAGTAGGTGATGAGCAAATGTAGGGCAACTTTAGTTTGAGTCCAGGCTTTACTAAATTTGTTCTGGCGCCGATGCCAACGTCCTGTCTGCTGCCGAAGGGGGAGCCATTAGTGCGCTCCAATCGTTGCGTCAAAACTTTACTGATAAAGTGATCTACCTCGTCGTCTGGCAGCACTGGCTCATATCCTCCCCAACCATCCGTGTGCCACTCAGTACAGCCAGTTTTCCTTGGGTATTAACCAATAATTCTGCTACCAACTCATCTGTATGCTTGCCTACACGGCCAGTCAAAATCAAGCCGCTCAATTGAGCTAAACTTAAGGCTATCCAACAGTCTCCAATTGCAAGTTCTTCGGGCAAGCAGTGCTTTTGTTTTTTCGACGAACGACCACATTTCATCTGCACTAATAGCATCCGTATCAACAGCTTATACTTCGCCATTGTGAACCAGTTGTGCTTTTTGACTTGCAGCTCGAATCAGGCTAACTCTAGTGTTGTATGACAATCCACTAATTCGACTAATACCACGCAAACTTGTTCCTTCGCAGTGCGACTGCAATACAATTCTCACTTCTTCAAAGCTTACTTGCCGTCGATAATAAATTGTGTCAAAGGTGCTAGTAAACGTCTGTTTGCAGTTTAAACATCGGTAGCGTTGGCTGCCTTTACTCGTTTTCCCGTGTTTATAGGTCTTCTCATGACCACATAGTGGACAAGGCATGGCTTCTTAGAACAGGAGTATTTTTCTTCACCCATATAATATCAATTCCACGCTTTCTTGACGCACGACCGAAATTTACCATGATTATACTCTGACCAGACAATGTGAAGATGAGTGCCACGCATTACTCTGCTGGAATTGATTTTCTGGGTGCATGGCGAATAAGAGCAGTTCAACTCCTCCGGTCCAGAAATATCATAGATTTATTCATGACCAAGGCTGCACTTTAAAACAACCCGCTTGGGATCAATCATATAGATCCAACCTGGGCGAGGTTTCTGTCCAGCCATCTAAACTGCAAGTTCTTGCAAGAGCTTTTCATTCTCTTTGAAAAGATCGAGAGGTTGCTGCTCTTTAGAGGAGCAATCACTGTTCAACACCTCTTTCATGGGAGCAGTGTTAGTAGACATATTCAAGTAAGTTTTCAAGGTTCTCCCTACCTGAACCTGCCCACTCTCGTCTAATGTTGTCTAGCATCAATTTCATGGACTCAGGAAGTTCCAGCTTATCTTCAGAGGGAACGTTGGAACCAATCTGAATCAAAACTGCTCCACTAGGTAGGCTACATTGATTGATTTCTTTGCCGTCCATTCTTTCTAGCTCGGCTTGAATATCATCCTCCCAGGGACCATGATGGTAGTATACCCACTCCAAGTCTGTGATCTGCTGACCCAGCCACTTGATTGCATAGAGATCAGCAAGGTATAGGAATTTGACAAGCTGAGTTTTCATGATATGTCCTTTAGTGCGTAGCACAAAGAACAAAATCAACTTTGTTGTCATTGAAGGAGAAGTTTGGTTATGTTCCACAGTGAATTACCTCTACGCTCCGCCTGACCGCTGATAATAGCCTTACTCTACTCAATTAAGAACCTGTCACCCTAACCTAATTGAGTTGAAGTGTCAAAGCATTAATCTACCTGATACAAGTGTACTGCAACCTGGTTCATAAGAAATTAAAGTTTCAGAAAATTAAGATATTTAGGTAGTATCAGCCATAAGTAGGAATCCTTAGTAATTTCTGACCAAGTTATCAAAAGTGATAGATCCCTAGCCTGAAGCAGCTGCGTTAAAATTTATTAATATTACTTAACATTTACTAATTATGCAGGCAACCGCAGCCTCTACAACTCCTATTCCTGGCAAATACTGGCAGTGGCGAGGGCAATCCATCTACTACGTACAAGCTGGAGCGCGTAGGCATAGCCCGCCGCCGCAGGCATCGCTCCAACGCCCGCCCCTGCTTCTAGTGCATGGGTTTGGTGCTTCTACAGACCACTGGCGGAAGAATATTAGTGAACTTTGTCACGATTTTGAAGTTTTTGCAATTGACCTCTTGGGTTTTGGACGTTCGGCAAAACCGAATTGGCAGTACAGTGGTGACTTGTGGCGGGATCAGCTTAATGACTTTATCACTGAAGTTATTGGTCAGCCATCTGTGTTAGCAGGTAATTCTTTGGGGGGATACGTTTGCTTGTGTGTTGCTTCCCAGGGCAGCACAGCAGCAGGGTTAGTGTTACTCAACAGTGCTGGTCCCTTTGCTGATGCCGATTCCGCTGAACCCGATTCTTTACAATCTGAAGTTCAGCCCCCGAAACAGCCTGATTCCTGGCAAAAATTATTAGGTGAGGCGGCTAAATGGATTTTTCAGCAGTCTTGGGCGCGGTTTCTGATATTTCAGTACGTGCGGCAACCTTGGGTGATTCGGCAGACTCTGGAAAAAGTTTATCTTGACAAGAGCGCAATTACAGATCAGCTAGTAGCAGAAATTCAGCGCCCTGCGTGTGATCCTGGTGCTGCTGAAGTATTTGCTTCAGTATTTAGCACACCTCAAGGCGAAAAAGTTGATGTCTTGCTGAAACAGTTAAAGTGTCCACTGTTGCTGCTTTGGGGTGAAGGCGATCCCTGGATGAATGCTAGAGAGCGATCGCCTAAGTTTCGGCAATATTATCCGCAGCTACAAGAATACTTCCTCCGGGCTGGTCATTGTCCTCATGATGAAGTACCAGAGCAGGTTAATTCCCTACTGCGATCGTGGGTACTATCTTTGCCAGCATCATGACCAAGCAACTGTAAGTCGTCGACCAGACAAATCAAGTCCGCCTATGCGGACTCAATAGGGCTAAATTTTGAACCCGCATCTGGCGGGTTTTGCCTTTCTGACCCATGACTTATAGCAGTGGTCAGGAAGATGAGGACAATAATGAATTTAGAAAAGTCTCAGCTGAGGTTAATTATTGTGAACTGGTTTTGTTGCAAAAAGTGACGATAGGTTGGTAAGAGTAGTTAAGTAATAATGCTTAATCTGCTTACTATTTACTTGCATGAATCCCAAGTATGCCTTCAAGTAGCGGCACTTCCAACCGGAAATTATCCTGGTCTGCGTTCGGTGGTACTTACGTTAGATTTGTAAAATGACTAGTTAACCCTGGACTAGGATTCAAATCGTTTCACACTGCTTGGAAAACAATTAGAGTTATGAAATGATGGATATGATTAGGAAGGGGCAAGTTCAGGGATTAGCCAAAGGTGACATTTTGGCTCAAGTAAAATTCGTTGCTCAAATCTTTGGAGTAGCTGCATAAACAACTCCTTTTCCAGAAAGTCTTTATCTTCCTATAGTTTTTGCAACACAACTTGTGAACTTGCCCTAACCTATATGGCACCTGCTATACAATCATGCTTATGCAAGATTTAGGATCAAGAATTCCAGTTCCACATCACTGGATTTTCGTCAAGATGATCGGTAACAATCTTACCAATAGCATCAATTTCTTGCAGATCCTCGGCAGAAAGTTGAATATCTGCGGCTTTGGCATTTGCTGCTGCTTGTTCAGCATTTCTAGCACCGACGATCGCCTGAGTTTGGGGTTGAGCGATTAACCAGGCGATCGCCAAGTTGCCTAAAGACGTATGATGGCGTTCAGCAATTGGACGCAGTTTGTCTAGAGATTGTTGCGCCCGTTCGTAATTTTGTCCTTGGAAAAGCTTGTTTTTAGCGCGATTATCTGCTGGATCGAATTTATGACCAGAACCAAATTTTCCAGTTAATAATCCTTGAGCTAAAGGAGAGTATGCAAGGATTGAAATATTGTTTTCAATGCAATAAGGCATAGCTTCGCGTTCTACTTGCCGCCAGAACAAGGAGTAGGGAGGCTGGAGACTGTCAATCCGTCCGTAAACGGCTGCTTCTTCAAGCTGGGTGCGAGAAAAATTGGAAACGCCAATCGCCCGAATTTTGCCTTGTTGCTTCAACTGATTTAAAGCACTCATTGTTTCGGCAATTGGGACAATTTCACTATTAAATGCACCAGTTGGCCAGTGAATTTGGTAAAGGTCAATATAGTCTGTTTTCAAGTTTTCTAAAGAGCGATCGCAAGCTTCAAGCACCTGGTCATATTTCAAATGATTGGCAAAAACTTTAGTTGCGTAAACAGCCTTGTCTCGCACATCAGATAAGGCTTGAGCAACAATTTGCTCAGAGTGACCTTCACCGTAAACTTCGGCAGTATCAATTGTAGTAATGCCAGCCTCAAACGCCGCCCGAATTGCTTTGATGGTTTCTGAATCCTCAATTCCTACCCACATTTTTTTTCCGGCTTGCCAAGTCCCCATCAAAATAGGCGTAATCTGAACATCTGATGTGCCTAAGCGTCTCATGTTTGAACTCCTAACTTGTAATAATGCCTTTATTTACTGTATTCCTTGTGTCTTAGGGGAACCCTTTTTGGATTAATCAGAGCGCTGACTATGTTTCAAGGCTACCAGAACGGTAATATAGGTGTTGCTTAATTAGGGACTGCGATTCAATCTATGCCCAATGCTCATGTGATCGGATTGGGGAAATCCGGTATTGCCGCTGCACGACTATTAAAACTAGAAGGCTGGGAAGTGACAATGAGCGATCGCAGCACTTCTGAATCAGTGCGCCAACAGCAACAACACCTAGAGCATGAGAAGATTACAGTTCACCTGGGTGCTTCTTTAGAATTAAACACCCTGAACTTACCTCAGTTGATTGTCGTGAGTCCTGGTGTGCCTTGGGATGAACCCGCATTAGTTGCAGCGCGATCGCTTGGGATTGAGACGATTGGAGAAATGGAACTAGCTTGGCGACATCTCCAGTCTTGTCCTTGGGTAACAATAACTGGTACTAACGGCAAAACAACTACCACTGCTTTAATCGCCGCAATTTTTCAAACAGCTGGATTTAACGCTCCAGCTTGCGGCAATATTGGCTATGCCGCCTGCGATTTAGCTCTAGAAGTTAAAAGTAACTCCTCTATCAAACCGCAAAAGCTTGACTGGGTAATTGCCGAAATTAGTAGCTATCAAATTGAGTCTTCCTCCTCAATTGCTCCGAGAATTGGAGTTTGGACGACTTTTACACCGGATCACCTCAGTCGTCACAGAACTTTAGAAAACTACTACAACATTAAAGCGCATTTACTACATCAATCTGAGCAGCAAGTGTTGAATGGTGATGACGTTTACTTGAGCCAAAGAGGTGTTAATGGCTGGAAGTTAGACGCTTGTTGGACAACTGTTAGAGGTAAGGCTCATTTGATTAGTAACCCAAATCAGGGAACTTACATTGAGGATGGCTGGGTAATAGCTCAGGGTAAACCAATTGTCATGGTGTCGGCTTTGCGGATGGTGGGGGAACACAATCACCAAAATCTGCTCATGGCAGTGGCAGTAGCTTACTTAGCAGGAATTGAGAAAGATGCAATTGCTGAAGCGATCGCCAACTTCCCTGGTGTTCCTCATCGTTTAGAACATATCTGCACGTATTTGGGAATCGACTTCATAAATGACAGCAAAGCCACTAATTACGATGCTGCTCAAGTTGGGTTAGCCGCTGTTGGTAGTCCAGTTATTCTAATTGCTGGTGGTGAAGCTAAAGCCGGAGATGATCACGATTGGCTACAAACAATTCAATCCAAAGCAGCAGCTGTAATCCTCATTGGTAATGCAGCAACTGCCTTTGCTAAACGACTAGAACAGAGCGGCTATTCTAGTTATGAAATTGGGGAAACAATGGAGCAGGCTGTACCTAGAGCCGCCCAATTAGCTAAACACTATCAAGCTCGTGTTGTTTTACTGTCTCCTGCTTGCGCTAGTTTCGACCAGTATCAGAATTTTGAACAACGCGGCGATCATTTTCGGCAACTCTGCCTAAGTCTGCTTCAAAACCCTAAAGAGGCTTCATAACATTTATAGTCCTACTTTGAAGAGTTGGTATAAGGCAATAATCCCTATTGATTTAATTAAGCTTTAGTTGTGTCATGGTTATGTAGAACAGAATCGTCAATAGGTAGAATGGATTTTTGCTAAATTTACTACGCTCAAACACACAAAAAGCCCACTAGCTTAATACTGTCTCCCTACGACGACATTGTTAATGAACTATAGCTTGCTTGATACAAGAGTAAAAATATAGCTACCAGCTTGTATGAGCAGGATTACTATCTTTGGTTGGAGAAAAATGCCAAACTTTTACAGAACGGTTTTCTTACTAAGCTAAACATCATGGGTAAGGCTTTTAGAAATATATAACTAGCAACCTTATGGTCTTAACTTTGCATTGCATCGATAAAATAACGACTTTTAGTGGTACCAAATAGAAGCCCTACTTTGCAACAATTCCCTAAGTTACCACTGTATTCATTTCTATTTCCATTTGGCAACTCCACTACTAGCTTTTCAGGACTGCCAAAGAAGCGAAACCCACCCAAATACGTATCGACCAAATACATATCAAGTTTATCTACCACCACCCTTTCTGGTGAGTCTACAACGAGACGAAGCGAGATATGCCCAGGATTATCTCTTACTGTGATTACGCCTCCAATAGCTTCTACGTCCCAGTTCGTTGTATAAGCACGCCATTCATTGTCAATGATTTGCAAGCTAAGTTCGCCCTGTGAGTTGTAGAAGTTCGCACTTAATCTGAACGGTCCTCCTGGCTCTTCAGCTTCCTTTACTTCAAATAAAGGAGTGTTTTCAACTGCAACTGGTACTTGACAGTTCTCTAACGTTGTTCCAGCAAAGATAATTTTCGGATGTACCTTTCCGATATCTAAAACTCTCTTGAGAACGTAACTCCCCATAATATGGCTCCCTTCTCTTCTGCTTCACAGTCTCTTTGGACAAGAACTTTCTTGTTACTTTTCCGTGGCATTGTGAGCAAAGGGAGCGATCTTCTCAGGGTCATGCTCGTGAGCTTCAGTAAAAGGTGGATCTATGTGTTCATATGTAATGCTTGCACCACAAATGACGCAACCAAAACTACAGGCTCTACGGACTTGTAGTTTGACAGATGGAGGAATGTCACGGGAAAGACCGTATTTATTTTTTGTCATTGTATAGCTCTAAAAAGGACATTAGCTCAAAAATTAAAGCTGCAGATAACGTAGGCAGAGATTAAGCGCGTCAAAGAAGGAGGCAGTTATCCACCAGGTTTGAATTGGGGGCGATCGCTAAGTCAACAAAAGCTTGATAAAAGGAGTTTGCTGAAAGTCAATTGTCACAAATACTGTTAAACGTTAATTTACACAAGTTATGAAAAACTCAACCAACCAAATAAATCTGCTGCCGATAGTTGCCAATCTTCTAGCACATCCAGGACTGGTAAAATATCCTGTCCTTCCTTCAATTCTGGTAGCTGGTTGGGTTGAAATATGGTCACAGATTCATCTTCGGGATCTACGAACCAACCCAGCTTTGTTCCCTGCTTAAGACAAAAGCTAATTTTACTAATGACCCGATTGGGGCGGTTCTGGGGAAAGAATTTCAATAGTCCAATCTGGAGGAATTTCAAACTTATTAGCAATCCTGCCATTAGGAAGTAAAGGAATATGTTGCCATTCAAAAACAGCGATATCTGGCACTACTGAACTGTTACCAAATGTGCAGCGTAACTCCGTAAGCGCATAAGCTAACTTTTTGTGGTTTACCAACCTGATTTATAGCAGATGCCAACTCAATTTGAATTGTGCTGTGTTCTCCTTGAGGCATAGGTTTTTTGGTAGATATTACCGTCGATATACTCACTCGCTGGTTTGGTTTCTGGTAATTGTAAGAATTCTGCTAGAGAAATCCTTGTAGACTTTGATAAAGCCATAAGTCATACCTCCTGAAATAATCCCAGTGAACAAATAATCAGTAAAAAATATAAGTTCAATTCCCTACTTCTAACTATGATTCATTTATTCCCAACCACAACGTTTTGAGGTACTCCTTGGGTGAACGCAGTGATGTTATCCAAAGTAGTGTTGAGAATCCGCTCTCTTGCCTCGCGGGTGTTAAAGGCGCTGTGGGGTGTGACGATGACATTGGATAGGCGCAGCAGAACTAGGTCAGCCAGCAGCGTTTCTAGCTCGTGTTGTTTGCGGTCAACAGTGCATAGTAGTTTGCTTGCCTTACGCAATACAAGTTCCTCTGGCAGCACATCTAGACCTACAGCCGCTACTTTGCCTTCGGTGATCGCGTGCAGCAATGCCTGAATGTCAACCACACTACCTCTGGTGGTGTTAATCAAAATTACGCCGGACTTCATCAGCGTGAACTGCTCAGTAGAAAGCAGGTGATGTGTCTTCTCGTTAGCTGGGACGTGTAGCGTGACGATATCAGCAGTTGATAAGAGTTCATCCATTTCGGCATAACGAAACCCCAACTTAGACGCTAACTCCTGTTTCGGCTTTGGCTCGTATGCCACAACCTCCATCCGAAATCCCTTGGCAATTTCAATGACGCACTGCCCAATGCTGCCTGTGCCAATAACACCCAACGTTTTGCCACGCAGATCGAAGCCCTGAAGTCCTTTGAAGGAAAAATCGCCTGTGCGGGTGCGCTCAAGCTGCTTCAATGAGATTGTGGCTAATCGCTAGCAGCAAACCAAATGTGTGTTCAGCGACGGTATGTTCTCCGTAGTTTGGAACATTACACACTGTTACACCCTGCTCTTGGCAATAGTCTGTATCGATCTGGTCAAAGCCAGTTGAGCGAGTGGCAATTAGCTGCAACTGGTTGAACTGTTCGAGAATCTCAGCACTGAGGTCGGAATAGATGAAGGTCGAAATTACCTGAGCGTCGGCGTACTGAGCGGCATTGTCAGCCGTCAGCGGCTCATCTATGTACTCAACTTCCGCGATCGCGCGCAATTTCTCGAATATCTCGCGCTCCCAGTTTTCAACCTCAAACACAACAATCTTCATGGCATTTGCATAACGGAAAGCGTTTTAAGTGGCTATGTCTAATCCTGTTCTAGCTAAAAATGAGACGCGTTTTGCAACCCTAAAGCTAATTTTTCCCGACAGTTTTTAGATACATCAAAATTAAGATTTGGCTTAATTTCCAGGACAGGTTGCGCTGTTATAGCCTCCCATTCAAACTGGGAGAGAGTTTGCACAGTTGCATTGAACACCGAAGCAATCTCTAGCTGCCATAATTAATGACTCTGTTATGATTTGAAACAAAGCTTCCCCTCTTTGTCTAAGAGGCAGATAAATCGGGCTAAACGATTCAGCACTAAAAACCTGGGTAAACAACTCAGGATTTGGTTCTAAACGAATTGAACTGTGTTGCAAAATTGCCTTGCCACGCCGTAACTGGGCGCTACCAATGAATTTGGCACTATTAGCTAAGACTAAATCTTGCACCCGTAGCAGTGCCAAAACAGTCGGGATTGTGAATATAACCCCGCCCCGCTGAGCCGTAGTGCAACTCCACACCCAAGCGTAGCCAACCTTCAATTAAAAACTCACAAATCTTTTGATACACTTGGACGCGATCGCCACTCAGTCTAGATGTCACTACGGCATAAATCTCCTTGGTGTAACACTGCTCGCCACCTGTAGGACGACGGATTAATTCTATAGGTGCGCCTTGCCAACTCAGATGCTGCCAATGTTTAGGGTAATTAGATTGATGGTGTCCAAGTGAAATTGCTGGTGGCGACCAAGTATAAAACCGCAAAGTTGAGGGATGCAAACCTAGCTGGTGCTGCTTGAGTAACCAACTGTCGATCGCCATTTGCACTTCGCCTGGTGCATCCAGTAGCGGAATTAGCCGCCAAACCTGTGTCATTTAAATGATTAATCTACTATTGCCCAAACTCAGACTGTAAAATTTCGTCGTTTTCATCCGCGATCGTTGCTACGGTAACGATGCGGGAAATTTCACTGGGAGACAACTCCGCCAAGGTGCGTGTTGACAGCACAACTACTTGTTCGTTGAAAATGCCGAAACAAGCTTCAAATGTGTCAGACCAATTCTTCTCCAACGGCCGACGCATTAATCGCGCTTCATCCTTAGCAGGCAACCGAAGTACAGAAGACCAAACCGTTAAGGTGTCCTCATCACCTAGCCCCGTGAGTTGGACAAACACTTCAACACTACCGTACTTAAACTTCCAGAGATAGGCTGAATCAGTCTGACTGACCATCGCGCTTTCGTCTTGGTCTAGACTGGCGATGACTGTTTGAATTAGCTCTACATAGTTAATGCCGCTGATTTCGCTCAGATCGTACCAGATGGATTTGCATCTGGATTGGGCTGGTAGTTCGTCATAGAGATTTTGTCTAACATTGAGTGTCTAGACCCACTTTATCTCTAGTAGGCATAATTCTGGATAGCTGATTATTTTAACTTTAGGTTAAAAAAACAAGAGCGATCGCTTAAAACTTTTTTGGAAAAATTCCCAACTGGTGAGATATTTTTAGCAAGCTGTATAGTGCGATCGCTCTATAGCATCTTAGAAATTAAACCGCTGTCTTCTGCTTGTCACCACGATTTAAGCCATTTAAAAACATCGGCACAAACTTCTCCATCAATGCCATTGGGTCACGCTGCATAGCTCGTTGCAGCACATCAATCCGGGTCATTTGCAGGTCAGGCGCAACAGAGTTTGCGGTAAACGCTCCATCAGGTACTGAGGACGTTGCCAAATCGGCATTGTATTTGCTACTTCCAGGAGTTTGCCCTGCGCGACGCAGTTCTGCTCCCACCGTAATATCCAGCCCTGCTTCAAACGCTGCCTGTTCAATTGCCGTGTATTTCCGCTTCGCCTGTTCCACTTTTTGTTGATGTTCTGGGCTTTTCCGGCGATTTCTGTCAGCAAACGGGGCACCCCAACGTACATGACCAGCTTCTTCCGGCAGAATACGTTCAATCGTTTCACGGATTTTGATATTCTCTTCTGTTTGCGCGGCTTGCTTAAGGGCGTAAATGTGGGCAGAGAAATACTCACAACCGCGTTTCTCGGTTACATTAATCGCGGCGAGGGCAGAAATAATCCCGTCCTCTAGATTGCGTGTTGGCTCAAAAAATTCTCGGTCTACAAGACGATCAAATTCATCGATATAGAAGCTCCAGGCGGCGTACCAATGTCAGCACCCAAATCCACTAATAAGCCGTCAACCACATAGCATGACGCGCTTCATCTGATATGTGGCGGGACAGATCCCGCACCAATTCCTTTGGCTTGCCATCCAGCAGTTCAATCAAGTCAGTGAGGTCTTTGGTAACCACGTTGCTCACTATAGCGATAGCGATTTGGGTGAGCAGATTAAGTTCGCGATCAAGGACAACTATTTTTAGAATATCTCTAGCACTCAAAGCATTTTGCAATTTCCGAGGATAATTAACTGTCATAATTATTGAGTTTTGTAAACTATTATTTTGATCGTAACTCAGTTTTTTAATGTGCAACTTAACTTTTTTCGATCAGTTGATTCAGCCGATGATTAAGTTTTAGGAGAAGTTCGGGTGCGAGAGGTCTTCTCTTCACCTCAACTGCGGGAGAAATTGAGTTCAGTAACTGTGTACTGATAATTTTGTGAGAGCTAGACCAAAATAATTTTTGCCCTGCTGAAAAGTCTGATAAGTCAGTTTAGTTAGAGTGTCAGACATCGGAATGATAGGGTTTTATATTTTAATGATTACCGTTCACTGTAAACAAGTGTAACGAAGAAATCATATACCTGTAGTAAGTAATAACGGGTTGAATTCGCGTAAATATATGTGCTGGTTGACACAAAAAGCCACCCTGTTGGGTGGCGAGGAAGTATTTTAACAGCAATACCTACACGGCGAGGTTAACTCTACCCAATTAACAATCGTAGTAGAGACCAAACTCGTAGGGGTGAGGTCGTAGCCGCATTGGGTTGATCTCCTTGTCGAGTTTATAGGAAATCCAGTTTTGAATGAAGTCTTCTGTGAACACGCCACTCTCTGTTAAGAAATCGTGGTCTTTTTCCAAATTCTCCAGCGCCCCTTCCAGGGAACCAGGCGTTGAAGGTACTTTACTCAATTCCTCTGGGCTGAGTTCATAGATATCCACATCCAGGGGTTCACCAGGGTCAGTCTGGTTTTTAATTCCATTTAGACCCGCACAGAGCATCGCGGAAAAGGCTAAGTAGGGGTTGGAACTGGGATCGGGGCAACGGAACTCTAGCCGCTTTGCCTTGGGATTACCGCCCGATAGAGGAATGCGGATGGAAGCAGAGCGATTTCCCGCAGAGTAAGCCAAGTTCACTGGTGCTTCATAACCAGGTACTAGTCGTTTGTAGGAATTGATAGTGGGGTTAGTGAAAGCCAAAATTGAAGGTGCGTGCTTGAGTAAGCCGCCGATGAAATGTAACGCTAGTTGGCTCAAGTCGGCGTACTTATCACCTGCGAACAGTGGTTGTCCATCTTTCCAGATAGACATATGGGTATGCATACCAGTACCGTTGTCGCCAAACATTGGCTTTGGCATAAAAGTAGCAGTCTTGCCATGTTTTCTAGCAACATTTTTAACTACGTATTTATAAGTCATCACGTAGTCGGCTGCATGCACCAAGGGAGCAAAACGCAGTCCTAACTCGCACTGTCCGCCCGATGCCACCTCATGGTGATGCTTTTCAATCGGTACACCGCATTTCCCCATCGTCAGCAGCATTTCGCTGCGGATGTTTTGCAGGCTATCGGTTGGTGCAACTGGGAAGTAACCCCCTTGTTGGCGATTTTATAACCGAGGTTGCCGCTGGGTTCATCCTTACCAGAATTCCAATTCTCTTCTATAGAATCTATGAAGTAATAGCCTTCATGCCCTGTTTGGTTAAAGCGGGCATTATCAAACACAAAGAACTCTGGTTCTGGTCCACAGAAGGCCGTATCACCAATACCACTGGCAATTAGGTAGTCGATCGCCTTTTGGGCAATGGAGCGGGGGTCGCGGTCATAAAGTTCTCCTGTACGGGGTTCTACAATACTACAGATCATGCTCAGGGTCGGTACTTCCATAAAAGGATCGATCCAAGCAGTCGTTGGATCAGGCAACATCGACATATCTGAAGCGTTAATGGCTTTCCAACCCCGAATACTGGAGCCATCAAAGGCTATACCAGAGGAAAATGAGTCTTCGTCAATTAGACTGCGGTGGAACGTGCAGTGTTGCCAGATGCCTAGCATATCAACGAATTTGAGATCGATTAGCTCAATGTCTTGGTCTTGAATCATCTGCAAGACTTCTTGTGCAGTTTCAGCCATGAATAACTCCTTATCTACAAATTTGCTCAAATTTACAAAAAATCTTCAAAGACTAGCTGGCAGGGTAGTTAGAAACTCGAATGTATCACTTTTGAATCATCCTAAAGAGAGGATTGTAGGGATTTTGTATCTTGTTATACAAAATGCAGGTTTAGAGCTTTCTAGTAGCCTTTCGTTGACAAGCTGGTTGAGACAGAGAGAGGCTTGGTGATCTCAAAGGAGCCAAATTTGGCTTAAAATCCTTAAATAGCGAATGTACCTCTGGCTATAAAATTTCAGACTGTTTTTTGGAGGAATTTTTCCCATAGAGTTTGGATGGGGAGTATCACTTACAAATTTTTCATCTGAAAATAACAGCAGTGGTAGACAAAGAAGTTGATACCGAATAAAAAAAACAGGTCAAAAATATCAAACTACAAATAGGAAAAACTGGGAGAACAATTTTATGCGGGATGCAGTAACGAGCTTAATTGGAACTTACGACGTTGCAGGTCGGTATTTCGATCAGAATGCGATCGATAAGATGAAGTCTTATTTTGAAACAGGGACGGCAAGAGTCGCGGCAGCGGCAACGATCAATACTGATGCTGCTGAGATTGTGAAGCGCTCTGGAAGAAGGCTATTTGATGAATTGCCAGAACTAATTCGTCCAGGAGGGAATGCTTACACGACGCGGCGCTATGCTGCCTGTTTGCGGGATATGGACTACTACTTGCGCTACGCTACTTATGCAATGGTCGCTGGCAGTATGGACGTGCTAGATGAACGGGTGCTGCAAGGCTTGCGGGAAACTTACAATTCTTTAGGGGTGCCAATTGGTCCGACGATCCAAGGTATCCAGATTATGAAAGGAATTGTTAAAGAACAAGTTGCGGCGACGGGTATTGATAATACTGACTTTGTGGATGAGCCGTTTGATTATATGACCCGCGAGTTGAGTGAGGAAGATATTTAGGTTGACAAATACAAACTAGAAATAGAAGCGATCGCATCTTCAACGTAAATGTAAGTATGTGATCGCTTTTTATATAGAGTTAGCAGTCGAAACAACATCAACTGCGGTCATGCTACTTTCCTAAAGAGAACTAATGCGCGATTAATAAAAATAAAGATATTATTTTACAGGCTGAGGTAGTTGTACTGATAGGGATTGTACAAGACTAAGGTTTAGAGGAGCTTGACTAATTGCTTGAGCGGAGGTTGCACTTAGGTAGGGGTGGTATTCTGGCATTTCGGCAATATAAGTCTGGAAGAAAGCCACACTTAAAGCACTGGTGTAACCACGAGCGATCACCGGGTTTGGACCAATCACCTGGGAAGGTAGGATAAACGGGTCTCTGGTTGGATCTGTTAAACCAATTGTAGAAAAGTGGGTGCCATTTTCAATTATGGCAAGATACTTTTCCGGAGTGGTCAACCAGGTGAAGGGCAGAATCTGTTCTGATAAAGCGGGTGCAACTGTATCGCCGCTAGAGCTAACAATCATCACTGGTACTTGAATTTTGCTAAGACTATCCCCAAACACACTGCTTGTTATCGGGTTAAGGGCGATCACTGCTTTAACTCTTGGATCGTGCAAACTATACTGAGTACGAGGCAGTTGTAGCACCTGACATTGAAGCAACAGCGACGCATTCCAAGAATCATTAAGCTTGTCACAATCTTTGTGCAGTTGGTCAAAATTAAGCGTAGCACCAGCCAAAGCTAGCGCCGTGTAACCACCGAACGATTGACCAATTACCCCAACTTGTTCCAGGTTAAGTTGAAAGCTTGGTTCAGAGTTATCCAGGCGCTGTAATTGATCTAGCAAATATTTCACATCTAGAGGACGATTAATAAATTCGCTCGGTTGTTCCACTTTATATGAGCGACCAGCAAGCAGCGCTCCCACTTGTTCGGCACTACTACCTGGATGTTCCGGAACAGCAACAGCAAAGCCATAGCTAGCTAAGTGCTGAGCTAAATATTCAAAGCTAGTGCGGTCTGAGCCTAAACCGTGGGAAATCACAATTATTGGCGCTTTAGTTTTAGTACTAGGAAGATAAATATCGGCAAGAAAACGGCGATCGCGTCGGCGATCATCAAGTGTTAGCGTTCGTTTATTCCAAGTAAACTTTCCTCGCCGCCGTAAGTTTGGCAGCTGGGATGGAGTTTGAGCGCTTGCTTCGGTAATTGACTGCTGCTTGATAAGGGCGATCGCTTGATTTGTTTGGTTAATCAGTGCTTGTAGCTCTTCAGAAATCTGGAGACTACGCGCCAGATCAATCCGAATGCTGGAAGTCGGAAACTTACGCAATACATTTAGCAGTGTCAAGCCTTCTGGATCTGCTGCTGCTAAAATTAACGCCGACCGTAAAGCATAAAAACCAGGTTGACGAGATTCTGTTTGAATCATTTGTCCCAGCCTTTCTAGCAACGTTTCCCCAATAGGCGTGTAGAAAAACTGCGAAGTCGCAACTACATCTAGATCAACACGCGCTAACAAAACACGTCGTAACTGAGCTAGTTGTTCAGGATTAAGGTACTTAACGTATAAGCCTAAGTTGTCTACAAGTTTGCCCTCTTTAGCATAAGTTTCCAGAGCATCGACGGAAATGGAGCGCTCTAAAGCTGCATAAGAAGCATAAATTCGCTCAGAAAATGCTAGGGCAGAATTACTTATACCAGTTGTTGGGATCAGCCATCCACAACAACCTAATATTAATCCCTAGCCAATTTAATTGCTTGAGTGTGGTGCGAAGGTCTGGATTCCGCTTGTTGGATCTGACGCTGATCAAAGCAAAAAAACGATTCACAACGCGTGTTTGATTATGACGCAAAAAAACGATTCATTGCACACAACGAGCGTGTTCGCTGACACGAAAAGCGTAACCAGTTTCTTTTGGGACGCTGTGGCACAAACCCACACTTTGCTAGCGCACCATAACAATCGCAAAGATGCTTCTACCCTAACCAATTATCAGGATCTGTCCAGTCTTCTTCAGTCGAAGTAACCGTCCTTAATTACTAAATATCACTCTACTAAGCATCTAATTCGACAATAAAAACAAGGTATAAAAGAAATGGAATTAAAAGTGCAAGCAAATAAAAACTATTTCAAACTCAAATATTCAGGGTAAGTGATGAGTGAATACGCTTAATCTTCCAACCAGCGCCAATTGTAGCGATTCCACTGATACACGCCTTGAATCTCATACTCAGCACCGTTAGTGAAGCGGATAATGCAATTGGTAGCAGTACTGTCGCTATTATTAATACCAATTACGGTGCAGTTATACCACTCGCGGCTACAAGGACCAGTTTCTTGCACCCACTCCCATAGACCATTCGAGATTTCAATGCGATCGCCTACTTTTAGCTTTAACGCTTCTTCGCCATCTGCATACTGAGTAAAATGAATTGGCTTGATTCGGTTAAGCCACTGCATACCATAGCGATCGCGAATAAATTGTACTTGTCCAGAGTCACGATCATGTAGCCAATCATTTAGTAATTGAATTTTCCAAGGGCGATTTTGTTCCTCTTGTCCTTTGACAAACTCCAAAAAGTAGGAAAGTTGCTCGGTGGTAAGTTCATCTAGGGGATTAGTAGTATCTGATTCCAGGGGCTACTATCGAGTACCTCCGCTCCCCGCATCTGTTCTGCAATTATCTGTAGTATTATTTGTTTTTGCCTATCCATGAGAGGGCAGTTGGCTGAGGCCTGGCTGTTAAAGGCTGCTTGCAGAGCTGCTTTGATCTCACCTGGTGTCATAAGCGATAGCACTTTAAGGCTAGTTTCTCTAATTATGCCAAAATAATTACCTAAACACTTTTATTCTTGATTTAGGGTAAGCTGAGGTTGCCCTTACTGGTGCAGTTTATGCGTCGAGCCTTCGCTGTCGTTGTGCTAACCTGCTTCCTGGGGATAATCACCTGGGTATTTACTCCCCCTGCTTTAGCGCTGACTCAAATTAAATTGTCTGACATATCTTATCAGGAATGTCCAGAAGAACTTGCCCAAGGAGCCGTTACCAGTGGTACTACAATGAGTGCTAATTGTTTTATTGTCACTGGCAAAGCTGAAAATAATTCTGGCAAACCTGTTTACGATGCTGATATTTTTGGTCGCATTTACGATGCCAATAACGACTCAGTAATGCAAAACCGCACTCGCCTTGGCTCAATTGCAGAAATATTACCAGGCGTTAGTGATTTTCAATTGAGAATTTCTGTACCAGCCAATCAGCCTTTGCCCCTAAAGCTGAAGCAATTTAAGGCAGCTGGTTTTAGCGCTCAAGTCCGGCGGTAATTGCTATTACTAGTAGATTTTAAACTAAGTTCCGTAACTAGTCTAATTTTTGAGATCAGGAAAATCACCTGCATATTTAGACGCAGGTGATCTTAATACTAAACCAACATTCCTGGGAGACCGCTAGCCACTTGGAGCAGAAAGATAGCCAGCATAGGAGAAAGGTCAATGCCACCTAATGGGGGAATAATGGAGCGGAACAGGTTTAGGTAAGGATCAGTCAACTGGCTCAAAGTTGAGAACGGTTGCTTATAGAAGTCAATATTGGGAAACCAGGTTAAGAGTACCCGAATAATTGTCAGATACATATAAATGGTGATAAAACTAGCCAGCGTAGTAGCTAGTAGTGCGATTGAATTCATGAATGAATGATCCTGCTAAATTTCAATAGTGTAGAGAATTGCTTTTAATTTAGCCGATATCAGCCCTTTTCGGATCTTACATAGGGAAGAACAAAGTGGTAGCGTTTACTCCAAATTCAGAACGTCTAAAACCCAGCTAATAGGTTCTCTAGCCAAAGTGGATTAGCGTGTTAGCTCCTCGCGAACTGATCGCTCAGTGTTCGCCTGAGGTTGTCCATTAACTTCCCCTAAAGTCAGGCGTACTTCATCAATCGTTTCATTTAGTTGAGCAATTTTATCTTCTAGGCTGCGGCGTGAAACTTCAATGCTTTGTTCAGAGGAAAAGGGTTTAAGTTGCCGCCGCTTTCTTTTGCTATTGTTAGCATCTGACAAGTTATTGTTCCGTCGCAGGTCTACATCTGCTGCCAATTCTTTAGCAGTTTGAGAAGTAAGAAGTGCTCCGATAACACCACCTACTACACCGCCTACAATTGTTCCAGCTATAAATCCGCCTGCGAATCCATCACGCTGATTCATGTTATTACCGCCTTAGGGAAACTCTGCAATTCTTTTAAAATAACTACTAACTGTTCTAGCTAATCCTAATTTAATATTAGATACTAACAAATCGCTCTTTTAAAAGGATAAGGGATAAATAACTTGGGTATAAAGATTGAAACTAAGTGCCAAACGTTCGATCGCCTGCATCTCCCAACCCAGGCACAATGAAACCCTGCTCATTTACCCTTTCGTCGATGGTTGCGGTATATACGATTAAACCCGGATAAGCCGCACTCAGTTTCTGCAAAGCTGGGGGAGCTGCTACTACTGAAATAATCCGAGTTAAGGCTGGATCAGCGCCGCGAGCAAAGATTTCGGCCATTGCAGCCATAATCGAGCCTCCAGTTGCCAGCATCGGTTCTGGGATTAAAACTCGTGTTTGGGGGTCAAACCGTTCTGGCAATTTGTTTAGGTAACAACTTGGAGAGAGCGTTTTTTCATCCCGCACTAAACCAAGATGGTAAACCGATGCTAAAGGCAGTAAAGTTTGCGCTCCCTCAAATAAACCTAGCCCTGCCCTCAGAATTGGCACTACTGCGATCGGCACTTCTGGATTAATCAGAGTAGCAGGGCAGGGAGCCAAAGGAGTTTGCACTATCGCTTCTTCAGTGGGCAGCCAGTCTCGAACCGCCTCATAGGTAAGCCAGCGTCCTAATTCCGTCATTGCACTACGGAAAAGGACTGAAGGCGTGGCAGCATCACGGGCGACACCTAGCCAGTGCTTAATTAACGGGTGAGGGGGAACGTAGACACGCAATTGCAGCGTCATAGCCTAGTAGGGCGATTATCTAAGGTCTGAATCATCATACTCTCTCTAGGTAGAGCTTGAGCATTACCAGAGGATATTCTAAACTTGTTGAAAATTATTTGCATTAACTATTGACATCTATTCTCAATCAAGCTTATATTGTCTTTCAGTGTTCTCCTCTCTTTAAAGATCGGCAGACGGGATTAGTCGGCAGTAGCAGACTGATCCCTTTTTTTTTGGAAAGGCAAGCAAAAAATTCTATTTTGTAGTTCCTAAAAGTAAAAGAAGCTACTCTATACATCCAAAAGGCAAAAAGTAGTTAGAGGATGCTGGAGCAGTTTGCTTTGGAGATTGATGCGGCAACTTTTGGGTGAGTTTTCCTGCAAAACTTGCTGCCGCAACATTGCGTCCGCTTTACTACCATAAAATTCTTGGAAATTGCTGTATTTATATGCCTACTACATTTTCTGCTCAACCTCCCGTTCTTAGTTTTGATGTCATTATTATTGGTTCTGGTATTGGGGGACTGGTGAGCGCAACTCAGCTAGCAGCAAAGGGCGCTAAGGTACTGGTACTAGAACGCTACATAATTCCTGGGGGCAGCGCTGGATACTTCGAGCGAGAAGGGTATCGATTTGATGTCGGGGCATCAATGATTTTTGGGTTTGGTACTCAAGGCACTACTAATCTGCTTACTAAGGCGCTGGATGCCGTAAATGTGAGCCTAGAAACAATTCCTGACCCAGTGCAAATTCACTATCACCTGCCTCAGGGATTAGACATGAAAGCTCATCAAAATTATGAGAATTTTTTGCAAGAGCTAATGGCTTACTTTCCCCATGAACGCCAGGGCATCCGCTCATTTTATGACGAATGCTGGAAAGTTTTCAACTGCCTGAATCGGATGGAATTATTGTCACTGGAAGAACCTGGGTACTTAACGCGGGCATTTTTCCAGCATCCATTAGCTTGCCTTGGTCTGGCGAAGTACCTGCCTCAGAATGCCGGAGATGTGGCGCGGCGCTACATCAGCGATCGCCAACTGTTGAAATTTATTGATATGGAGTGCTACTGCTGGTCAGTTGTACCAGCTGATATGACACCAATGATCAATGCTGGGATGGTTTTTTCTGACCGACACTATGGCGGAGTTAATTATCCCAAAGGTGGTGTGGGTCAAATCGCGCAGAAATTAGTAGAGGGACTGGAAAAAGCTGGGGGACAGATTCAGTATCAAGCTAGAGTAACAAAAATTCTTACAGAAAATAATCGAGCGGTGGGTGTCCAGCTGGCTAATGGAAAAGTCTATTTAGCTAAAAGAATTGTCTCAAATTCGACTCGCTGGGATACTTTCGAGAAGTTACTTCCAGCTGAAAATATGCCAAACTCTGAGAAAAAGTGGCAGCAACGTTACCAGAAGTCACCTAGCTTTCTCAGTTTGCACTTGGGGGTAAAAGCGGAAGTGCTACCTAGTGGTACAGAGTGTCATCACATCTTGCTGGAAGATTGGAAACAAATGGAAGCTACAATGGGAACTATTTTTGTGTCAATTCCCACGCTGTTAGACCCCAATTTAGCACCAGCTGGATATCACATCATTCACACATTCACGCCCAGTTGGATTGCAGATTGGCAAAGTCTTTCTTCGAGTGAGTACGAAAATAAAAAGGAGGAAGTAGCTGGACAGATCATTAAGCGGCTAGAGAGGATTTTTCCAGGCTTAGATGCAGCATTAGACTATATGGAAGTGGGAACGCCACGCACACATCGACGTTTTTTGGGTCGTGCGGATGGCACTTACGGACCAATACCGCGCCTTAAGTTAAGGGGATTGTTGGGGATGCCGTTTAATAGCACAGCGATATCAGGACTTTACTGCGTGGGGGATAGTACGTTTCCTGGTCAGGGATTAAATGCAGTGGCGTTTTCGGGTTTTGCTTGCGCCCATCGCGTTGCTGTGGATTTGGGGTTTTAGGAATTTGAACCCCAGAGAATACAACAGGTTGTTGGCGTAAATAATTCTAGAAGTTTCAGTAACAAGCTAAAGTTCTCATATTTGCATTACAGCTTAACTTTTTATCTGCCTCTAGAAGGAGAGTGATATCAGCAACAGCAAGAGGTCGGCTAAAGTAGTAGCCCTGAATTTCGTTACACCCATTTGCCTGTAGATAGTCTAGCTGTTCTTGAGTTTCCACACCTTCAGCAATGACACTCAAGCGCAGACTGTGAGCTAGAGAAATAATTGCTTCTGTAATCGCTGCATCATCTGAATTGAAAACAAGGTCGCGCACAAAAGATTGGTCAATTTTGAGAATATCAATTGGAAAACGTTTCAAGTAGCTCAAAGACGAATATCCAGTGCCAAAATCATCAAGTGAAAGCACAATACCCATGTCATGCAATTGCTGCAAGGTAGTGATGGTCTGTTGCACATTGTCGATAATTAAACTCTCAGTTAACTCTAATTCAAGATAATTAGCATTTAAATCTGTTTCATTAAGTATTTTGGCTATCATCTGTACTAGATTTGGCTGCTTAAACTGGCGGGCGGACAAGTTAACTGCCATTTTTAATGGGGGTAAACCATTTTTCTGCCAAGTGCGATTCTGAGCGCAAGCAGTAGACAAAACCCATTCTCCAATCGGAACGATAAGACCACTTTCCTCGGCAATGGGAATAAATTTTGCCGGAGAGACAGAGCCATAGGTAGGGCTTTGCCAGCGTAATAGAGCTTCTACACCAATAATCCGCCCACTGATGAGGGAAACTTTGGGCTGATAGTGCAGTAACATTTCTCCCCGTTTTAGAGCATCGTGCAATTCATTCTCTAAAGTCAGCCGTTCTTGGAGATTGGCATTGAGTTCGGCTAAATAAAACTGGTAGTTATTAGATCCTTGTCGTTTAGTCTGATATAGCGGTCGCCAAGACTTATAGGACATAGACTGAAGGAAGCCTAATTCAAGCTCCCCGACCAGTTGATGTCAAAACCCTATAGCTACGACCTGCGTCAAAAAGTCATTCAAGCAATGGAGCTAGATGGGATGAAAGAAAAGCGAAGCGGCTCAAGTGTTCCAACTCAGTCGCAACACAATTGACTTGTGGCTGAAGCAGCAGGCTGAGACCGGAGACTACCAGGCAAAGTCGAATCGCCCCCATCGCACAGCCGACAAAATCACGGATTGGGACAAGTTCACTCAGTTTGCCAACTGCATGGGAGAAAACACAAGCCGAGATGGCAGCGCTGTGGGAAGGTAATATCAGCGCTCGAACCATCTCACGAGCATTGGACAAAATCGGCTTGAGTCGAAAAAAGACGTACGGCTACCGCGAACGGAATGCAGCCAAACGTGCCACCTACGTAGCTCAACTGGCAGACATTCCCCTGGCACAACGGATATATGTGGATGAATCCGGGATGGACGAACGCGATGATTATGGCTACGGCTGGTGTGAGCGCGGAGTGCGCTTTGAGGCACTAAAGTCCGGACGAAGAGCGGGGCGAGTCAACATGATTGCAGCTTACTGCCAACGTCAACTCATGGCACTTCACGCTGGAAGGTGCTTGTAACCGTATCGTGTTCGAGACTTGGCTCGAAACCTGCTTAGTGCCTGTGCTGGAACCAGGACAGGTGGTGATTCTCGATAACGCTACATTCCATCATGGTGGGCGCATTGAGGCTCTGATTGAGTCTGCTGGCTGTCGCCTGTTGTACTTGCCCTTATTCTCCAGACCTCAATCGGATTGAGAAGTGTTGGGCTTGGCTTAAAAAGTCGGGTTCGCAAGGGTTTATCTAGCTCTGGCTCCCTTCGGCAAACCATAGAATCTGTTCTTAAAGATGCTACGTCCTAACACTACTGACTATAGCTATACATAGCAGTATCAGCATTTTCTAATAACTGATCGACATTGGTGCAATCGCTGGGATAGGTACTTATACCGATACTAGCGCCAGTACGAACCACATTTCCATTTAGTAATACAGGCTTTGAGAGAGTATTGAGGAGCTTTTGGGATAGGATGACAACATCATCTACAGAAGTAAGCTTAGGCTGAAGAATTGCAAATTTGTTGCTACTAAGACGGGAAAGAACGTCTGTATTGTGGACACAGGTAGCCAGTCTTTGAGCAGCACTCCTAAGTAGTAGATCTTCAGTACTATATCCCAGGGTATTGTTAATATTGTTCAAGCGATCCAAGCTCAACGATATTACGGCAAATAATTGATTATTAGTCTGTGCTTGAGACAAAGTTTGCTGGAGGCGTTAGCCCTTGGCGAGGGCTTGTCCCCTATCGCGGAATAAAACTCGATTAGGGCAATCCAGTAAGATCATCGTAGTTAGCCATATACTGAATTACTTCATCTAGTTTTTTGATAGTGTGTGATGTATCTGCCATCAAAATGCCTGCTTCATCAGTAAATTTAGTCGGCAAGTTGGGCAATGTTTTTTTACTAAGGTATTCCCGTAGTGCCAAAAATGTCAGAGTTACAGGTGCAAGTAGATTATGTAGTGCATAAAGGGTAAGTGCTGTGCCTACTAAAGTAGCTAGTAGAGCAATTAATATAATCCGCACTTTTATGTCAAATGTAAATGAAGATGAAATTACAAAATAAGCAAGCAGTGTTAAAAGTGGTATGTGTGTGCCTAAAAAGGCAACTAACATGATTTTGCGTTTGTAATTTTTGAGATAAGGGAAACGAGATAAAAAGTAATAAAGATATAAATTCACTTTATGAAACTTAAGAAATTTTATTGTCTACATAGGTGTAATTTAATTGTATTAAATCTATTTAGATTAAATATGTTATGAAAGTTAATCACTAAATAAGGTGTTTTTACACTTCTGTAGTCAACTAAATAATTAAAATGCTTTGATCCTGATGAATATACTAATTCGTTTATAAATGTAAGGAAAACCGTATTCTTACTTAAATGACCAAGCTTATTTTTATTCGCAAAATATAAATAAAACCTCATTTATCCTAAATACTAAGTTTATAGCAAAAATAGCAAGTCAATGAAACAGAAAAGCAGAAAGCAACTAAAGAAAAGTCCCTATTGTAACTAGGAACTTTAATAAAGAGTGTTGGATATTTTTTGGAGGGAATATTGAATTATTGTTACAGATTACTATCAACTTATATCTTGCATCTGGCGGTTGAAACCGCAGCTACACAGGTTTAAAACCTTTAATTTGGCGTTAGTCCACGCAGGTGGACTTGGTTTGTAAAGCCGCGAATTTTATTCGCCGAGGTTCCGAAAGAACGTGCTAGTTCTGATATTTGAAGAAAAATAGAAAACAGTTCGTATTGCCAGGTTTATAAATATAGCAATCCTAAATCAGTGATGAAAAAGTAATAGATTAGGGATATGCTTAACTATGGCAGTTGCTCCCGTGCGTCGGAACTTGTGTATGGAAGACATGAGTGAGTTGATTCAAAGCAACCCAGACCCACGAGAACTGAAACGGGCATTGGCAGTGCAAATGGTGATGCAGAACTACACCTACTTCGAGATTCGAGATGTATTGCAAGTTTCCGTCGGGTTCATTAGCAAGTGGAAACAGATGTTTGAGGAACAAGGCGTTGCTGGACTCGCTCTCAAGTATCAAGGATCAACAGGTTATCTCGATGCTGGGCAACAGTAAGCTGTGACTGATTGGCTCCAACAGAAGAACTGCTAAACGGTTTATTCGAGAGTTGTATCATTTGTGCAAGTCGTTCTCTTCAGTTAAGCGATTGTTTGATTAGTAACGCACCATCAGATTTTTGATTTCCCCTGATGGGGTGACAGGGGATAGAAGTAAAGCGAAATAAGGGATTGAGTAATAAGAGCAAAAAAAAGATAGGCTGGCTATTGACAATGCCTGCCCATCATTAAAATGCTACCGATATTCTATCAGACTCATCTTCAAAAACACCTGAGTGCGAATCAATATATCCTCCTAAACCTCCTAGTTGAACTACTGCAAGGGCAAAAACAAGTTCGGTTAGAAAGACTAGCTTCAAATCTACCATTGCCAATTAAATTTGAGAGTCGTCGTCGCCTGCTACAAAGGTTTTTGATATGTCCGCAGTTGATAACTTCTACAATTTGGTTTGCAATTATTAGCTATTTACTAGACAGCTATTTTTCTGACAGCAAGAAGTTAATTATCATAATTGACCGAACCCAGTGGAGAGAGTTGAATTTATTAATGGTAAGTTGACTTTGGAATCAGCGTGCTATTCCTTTAAATTGGCAATTTTTATCAGCTAAGGGCAATAGTAACTTTGCTCAAAAACAAGCTATATTTACCAGCGTGCTACCACTATTTAAGGACTATCAAATTACCGTTTTGGGTGACCGAGAGTAAGGCTTCAGTTGAACTAGGACAATGGCTAGGAAACCAAGGGCTGTCGATATGTCTGCCTTTAAGGCGTAATGAATACATCCGTCGTCAAAACGAGTTTACACAACAGAAGACAGCTATTGGGATTAAAACCAGGTATGTCTATGTTCTTTGCAGGAGTTAACGTGACTAAACAGCTTGGGTTTAGTCAGTTTAATGTAGTGTGCAAGTGGAAACGAAACTATCGCCAAAACCAAACAACCGAAGGCTGGTTTTTATTAACTAATTTGTCAAACCTTCCAGATGCTATCACTGCATATCAGCAACGTACTGGAATCGAATGTATGTTCCGTGACTATAAGAGTGGTGGTTATAATCTAGAAGGATGTCATACAATTGAAGCGCGTTTGGCTAGGATTATTTTAGTTATTGCTATTGCCTATACTAGTGCAATTATTCAAGGTCTAGACATTAGAGCATCAAAGGTTGAGCATTACATTTGCCGTCCAAAAGAAGCTAGTCGAATTCAACGCCGTCATAGTAATTTCTGGGTAGGTTTATATGGTCAATCTTGGCTAAATAATCTCCATTTATCTCTTGATTGGGTAGGTCACTGGATACGTCTCAATCGCAATAAGCAACTCTATTATCAGCGAGGTTTTCAAGCTATAGACTTTCTCCAGCCTGCGTTCTAGCTCTTTGTCACCCCTTCAGGATTTCCCAAAGGTATTCATGTATGGTGCCTTTTCATCAACCATTTAGGATTGCTATATCATGGATGCTAGTTGGGCTAAGTTTGTGGATATGTTGTCATACAAAGCTATTTGGCACGATAGAGTAGTTCTGAAAGTCAGTCGCTTTTATCCCTCATCTCAAACTTGTAATTGCTGTGCAGAGTTTCGGGGGAAGCTTCCCCCCGAAATCTCGCATACCAGTATGTCAATCTTGAAGTTAAAGATTTAGAAGTCCGAGAGTGGACTTGCCCAAAGTGCAATTCTCATCACTTGCGCCGATTGGAACGCCGCCATAAATATCAGGAATGAGGGGTTAAGGTTGTTAACCGCCGTCAGTGCGCCGGAGGTTTTAAACGCCTATGGAGAATCTGTAAGACCTGGAGCACTTCCGGCAGGACGCAGTTAAGTAGGAATCACACCACTAAAAGTGGCGTGAGGTTCAATGCAACAAAGTCGTTTCACTAAGATATGCCAACTCTGCTTGGTGGCACTTTTAGCTTACCCAAACGCCGCAACCCAGCTAAGAACTTATAGACTAAAAGTGATGGCTGACTATCCTAAAAATCGTCCTTACACCACAGTTGTTTTAGCAATGAGTGCGGATGGCAAGATTGCTGATGTAAAACGATCACCAGCCCGCTTTACCTCCCTAGCTGATAAAGCACATCTAGAACAACGAATTGCGGACTCTGATGGAGTTTTATTTGGTGCTGGAACTCTGCGTGCTTATGGAACAACACTGAAAGTTTCTCATCCTCTACTACTACAACAACGAGATCAGCAGAAATTACCCCCTCAACCGATCCAGATTGTAGCTTCTAGGCAAGCTAACATTGACCCCCAACTGCGCTTTTTTCGTCAATCAGTACCCCGCTGGTTAGTAACTACAACTGCTGGCGCTAAACATTGGACAGGATGCCCAGAATTTGCTCAGATTCTTGTTTGTCCACTGCCTTGCTCGGTTGAAATTGACTGGGTAACTGCCTTGCAACAAATGGCAATTTTGGGTTTGTCACGCTTGGCAGTATTAGGTGGGGGTCAATTGGTTGCCTCGTTAGTAGCAGCTGATTTAATTGATGAATTATGGTTAACCGTTTGTCCCCTAATTTTAGGTGGTGCAACAGCACCTACACCAGTAGAAGGCTCAGGATTTTATAGCGCTTTGGCTCCGCGCCTAGAACTATTATCGGTTGAGAAGCTCGATCAAGAAGTCTTTTTGCACTATCGTCGGCAACGATTAGAAGATTAGATTACCTTAAATAAAGCCTTTTCCCTTACAGGGAATAAGAAACTACTGTTTGATGTATCGGTATTTGAATCTATCTTGGAAGCCGACAATGGTGCTACAGCCCCGCTATGCCGTTAACTGGATTAACAAAATTGCTGAAGTACCCCAGTCGGAGTGGGATGCGTTGGCAATGCCACTCTCTACTCCTTTTTTGGAGTGGGAATGGTTAAACAATATGGAAACCTCCGGCAGTGCAACCGCTAAAGCGGGTTGGTTACCCAATCATTTGACAGTATGGCGAGAGCGAGTCCTAATTGCCGCAGCGCCGTTGTACGTCAAAGGTCACAGCTACGGTGAATTTATATTTGACAGCCAATGGGCAGAATTGGCGCAACGCATAGGCGTGCAGTATTACCCGAAGTTGCTAGGTATGTCACCGTTCACACCAGCAGAAGGGTATCGCTTCTTGATTGCGCCGGGAGAAGATGAAGATGAGATTACCGAGTTGATGGTAAATGCAATTGATCATTTTTGCGATCGCCACCGCATCTCTGGCTGTCACTTCCTTTATGTAGATCCCCAATGGCGGCTGATGATGCAACAGCGAGGTTTTACAAGTTGGCTGCACCACAGTTCGATCTGGCAGAATTTAGGCTTTCAAACTTTTGATGATTACTTAGGCGTATTCAACGCTAACCAGCGCCGCAACATTAAACGAGAACGTAAGGCTGTAGCAACAGCAGAATTACGACTCCAAACCCTGATGGGTGATGAGATTCCTAAGTCGCTGTTTCCGCTGATGTACAACTTCTATGCTGATACTTGTGACAAATTTGGCTGGTGGGGTAGTAAATATTTAACAAAGCGGTTTTTCGAGCAGCTACACAGCAATTATCGTCATCGAGTCTTATTTGTTGCTGCGTATGCGGAGAACAATCACCAACCTGTAGGAATGTCATTTTGCCTAACAAAGGGTGAGCGGCTTTATGGGCGCTATTGGGGTAGTTTCCAAGACATTGACTGTTTGCATTTTGATGCTTGCTATTACACACCGATTGAATGGGCGATCGCGCACAACATTCAAACATTTGACCCTGGCGCTGGTGGACGGCATAAAAAACGTCGTGGCTTCCCTGCTACTCCCAATCATAGTCTGCACCGCTTTTACAATCGTCGCCTCGATCAAATTCTACGTCCCTATATTAGTGAGGTAAACGAATTAGAACAGCAGGAGATCGATGCGATAAACGCGGAGTTACCTTTTAGTCAGCGCACGCCTAGTGTTTAGATTGGATTTAGAGCAGCCGCAGACTAAAACAAAGGGAATTAAACTAGAGATAGATTGTTAAAATGGTTACAATTATAAATTACTCAGGCAGAAAATCCAGACTATAACTGACTATGCCTCAAACGCTTGAAGACTTGGCTACAATTGACAATAAACTTTCCCAGCGTCATATTGACCTTGATCCTAATGGGTATTTCATTATCTATCTAGATCGGGAAGCTGGGCTAATTTGTGCTAAACATTTCACCAACATAATTAATGAGCGCGGTTTAGCCGTTGATCCAGAAACTGGTAAACCAATTCCTGTACGCGGCAAAGTGGAACGAACTCATACAAAGGTGTTCAGTGGCAGAACAGCGAAGGAACTTTGTGTGCAGATTTTTGAGAAAAATCAGCTTAGTATTGTTAGTCGCTTAGATCATGCTGCTTATCTAGGACGAGAATTTGTGCGGGCTGAGATTGCTTTAGTCACCGATCAAGAGTACGTTCAGGACTAGAATGAACCGAAGTAGTTAGGAGGCAAGAGTCAGCAGGATTTACTTGCAGGCTTCACAAAAAACAGATGATGCTTAAGGTTATTTTTTCATTAATTTTATTAACCTTAACGGCAAGTTTTGGATGCAAAGCGATTACTCAACAAACGCCTCGTATAGCAGATAAAGCTCCTTTAACCAAAAGCATAGAGACTGAACCCCTGAGCGTTGCTGCGTTGGAAGAGGAGAGCAATAAACTTCCTGAGAGCTTGAAGTTGGCAAGTAATAGTTTTGTTCAAGCTGATGAGGCGGCTAAAGCACCTATAGACGCTTTAGTAATCAGCCGAAGAACTTTACTTGGGCTTAAAGATAATCCTGCGTTAAAGGACAAGTTACGCAACATTGTTGCTCAAGGGAAGATTTTGATGATCTACAATGTTACTAACCTAGAGATGGAACAAGGACTAGGTATAAAACTCCCCGTAAGATCGGAGACACAACAAGATGTTCTTTTTTCTGGGGTGACAAAGCTAGCTAATGGACAACATTTTGGTAGTGCTATCCTATCGCCTCTAAAGGAAATTGAAGGTGCAATAGAACCTAGTAACTTAGCCCGAACTGTGCGTAATGAGATTTATGCAATACGCGAACAAGTACGTAAGGAGAACAGGGCAAATTCTAAGCGTGGTTCCTAGAATGCCAGAGGTGTGATTTAAAATATCCTTCGATAGCTTAATGCATAGGTATAGCTCACCAAGCTAGGGCATAGGGCTGAGTTAACTCCAGAATTTTGGCTTCTAACTGTTTTGATTCACCTGACATATAAATAGTAAGTTGCCATTGGGATAATCGTAGCAGCAAGCAAAAGACCAATTACCCAAATAGTGGCATTCCCGGTGTCGGTTTCCTCTGCTTTCTTAAACGTGCCTTTGACGCTAACTGTTTCTGCAACCTGCGGGGGACCTGGATCAGGATTGCCTGACAATACCGCAACTAAGCGATTACTTGCATCCATAAAAGCCTGATTGTATTTGTCACCGAAACGCAACGGAACAAGCACTGTTTCGGCAACAACACTCTTAGCAATTTCATCCGTAAGCAGCGACTTTGCTTTATCACCTGTGCGAATTGCTGTGCTGTTACTAAGAGTATCAATGAGTAATAAAGTTTGATTGGCTTGTGCTTCTGGGGTAGGAAACCATTTTTCAAATAGCTTATTGGCGAAGCTATCGGCGGTTTCACCGTAGTCAAGGCGGCGAGTGGTAACAAGTCTTACTTCGTTGCCAGTTTGTGCTAATTTCTCTAGTTCACTACTAATTTTGTTTTCATTGATCCGGCTTAAGACCTCAGCTTGATCGATCACCCAAGTGCGATCGCCTGCTGACAATTTCGGCATTTGGTAAACACCTGTGGCGTTTGCCGGAAAAGTTACTAGCTGAGCTATTAAAATCATCAACGCCACTGGCAGAATTAAACGCTGGATGTACTTTGTGCAACTGAAGACTTGATTGAGGAGTCGATTCATTGCCTTGTCCTTAAAATTAACTTTTCCCCAAAAATACTACAGAAATCGTCGCAGAATCCAATTTTGCAGCTGAAGCAGATGCGATACCTAATTCAAAGGCAAA
>JAUJND010000124.1 GCA_030446505.1 Chroococcidiopsidaceae cyanobacterium YX2bin18
CCGCTACGCAGTCAGCTGTTTCTGACTTAGAAGTAGAAAGCCAGGAAGTCAATGGGCATTTGTGGCACTTCCGCTATCCGCTTACTGATGGTTCTGGCTATGTAGAAGTAGCAACGACGCGACCAGAAACAATGTTAGGCGATACAGCTGTGGCGGTGAATCCCAACGATACTCGCTATCGGCATTTAGTTGGTAAAACACTGATGCTACCGCTGATGAATCGGGAAATCCCAGTGATTGCTGATGAATTTGTCGATCCAGAATTTGGTACAGGCTGCGTGAAGGTGACACCTGCTCACGATCCGAATGATTTTGAGATGGGTCAGCGTCATAATCTGCCGCTAATCAATATCCTGAATAAGGATGGCACTTTAAATGAGAATGCCGGAACTTTTCAGGGGCAAGATCGGTTTGTTGCCCGCAAGAATGTGGTGCAACGCTTGGAGGCAGATAATGTTTTAGTTAGGGTGGAGGAATATAAGCATACAGTACCGTATAGCGATCGCGGCAAAGTTCCCGTTGAACCCCTACTTTCAACTCAGTGGTTTGTTAAAATTCGCCCACTGGCTGACAAAACCCTGGAATTTCTAGATCAGCATTATTCCCCAGAGTTTGTACCCCAACGCTGGACAAAGGTTTATCGTGACTGGCTAATAAAATTAAAAGACTGGTGCATCTCACGCCAACTGTGGTGGGGACATCAAATCCCAGCTTGGTACGCTGTGAGTGAAACAGGGGGAGAAATTACCGAGGAAACGCCTTTTGTTGTCGCACGGACTGAAGCAGAGGCTCAGGAAAAAGCTAGTTTGCAATTCGGCGCAAATGTCAAGTTAATTCAAGATCCAGATGTACTAGACACCTGGTTTTCTTCTGGACTCTGGCCTTTTTCTACCTTGGGTTGGCCTGAATCAACTCCTGACTTGGAATTTTATTACCCCACCGCTACCCTGGTGACTGGGTTTGACATTATCTTCTTCTGGGTGGCGCGGATGACGATGATGGCTGGACACTTTACAAATAAAATGCCTTTTCAGGATGTTTATATTCATGGATTGGTGCTGGATGAGAACGGCAAAAAGATGTCTAAGTCAGCAAATAATGGGATTGACCCGCTGTTGCTGATTGAGAAATATGGCACAGATGCCTTGCGTTATACCTTAGTTAAGGAAGTAGCTGGAGCAGGTCAAAATATCCGGCTGGAGTACAATCGCAAAACTGATGAATCAGCATCGGTAGAGGCATCACGGAATTTTACTAACAAGCTGTGGAATGCTTCGCGGTTTGTGATGATGAATTTGAATGGTCAAACTCCGCAACAACTGGGACAACCGGAACAAGCATTGGAGCCAGCGGATTTATGGATTTTGTCTCGGTTTCATCAAACAGTAATTCAAACTTGTAATTACATTGATAATTATGGTTTGGGAGAAGCTGCCAAAGGGCTTTATGAATTTATTTGGGGTGACTTCTGTGACTGGTATATTGAACTAGTGAAATTACGATTACAGCTTGTACCAAGTGAAGAAACACCATTTCTAGAATCTATCCAGCAGTCTCAAAAAGTAGCACAACAAACTCTGGCTTATGTTTTAGAGGGAATTCTCAAGCTGCTACATCCTTTCATGCCACATATTACCGAAGAAATTTGGCATACTCTTACTCAAAGTAGTAACGACCAAACCTTGGGATTACAGCACTATCCCCAATCAGATAGAACACTAATTGATCTGGAATTAGAACTCAATTTTGAACTGATTACGGCTACTATTAGCAAAATTCGTAATCTCCGAGCGGAAGCTGATATTAAGCCAGGGATAAAGGTTCCAGTGATTTTACAGAGTGAGAGCGATCGCGAACTCAAAATCCTATCTGGACAAGAATACATCGGCGAACTAGCAAAAGTTGAATTATTAACTGCTCAAACTAAGCAGGATATTGACTCTCAACAGGTGATTTCGGGAGTTGTTGGCACTGTGGAAGTTATCATTCCCCTTGCTGGTGTGGTTGATGTTGCAGCGCTACGGGCAAAGCTGGAAAAAAGTCTTAGCAAGGTAGAAGCTGAAGTGCAATCACTGGCGGCGCGGCTGAAAAATCCTAAATTTGTGGATAAAGCTCCACCTGAAGTAGTTAAAGGAGCGCAGGATGCTTTGGTAGAGGCAGAAAAACAAGCAGAAATATTACGCGATCGCTTGCAGCATCTAACATAAATATGAGCAATTCCTTTACTTCTAGGCAGCTTATTTCTAGTATAGGTATATTACGACACGCCTGTACTGTCTAACCCCTAAAATGAATGGACAAAAATAATGCTTCATCTGGCTCAGGTGCAAAAGCAAGAATTTTCTGGCAAGTTCGTTCTGCGATTACTGGCATTTCAAGAAGCTGAATATACCTGGGTAGTAATTGCTGAGGAAAATGTGATTCCGCCAGCAGAAGTAATGCTATTGGGCGCAAGAGCTAAAGTTTTGAGTGAAGGATTGCTTGTTTTAGTAGAACTTTCTCCAGCTAGGGAGATTAAGAGCATTCAAAATGCTGCTAGCTGGGTGCTTGAGTTGGTGCAAACCTATTTAAGCAGTGGAATTACACCAACTTTTTTAGAGGAAGAAGCCGAGCGAACAGAACAGTGGCGGCAAACTCTGACTTTGCAAAATCAAGAATTGTCTCGGCGATCGCTAGAAGTAGAAGCCCGTCGGGAACAGATTCAAGCGTTAGAAGAAAGTATCAAACGCGAGAAAGAAGGCGACAGCCAGCAGGAAGGTATTAGTTCTTAGATATTTAATGCTGTGTTGGCTGCCTTTGATTGTTATAGCTGTCGCCATAGAAGTTAGGGCGCAGCGTGTTTGAGAATGGGGTTCATGACCGGAGCGCAAATTATGAGAATGCTGTAATACCAATTCTCCAAAAATATAACTAGAACACACCCCCATAACGCTATTTACCAACCAGAGTCATCCGCAGGTTCAGTTTCAGTTGCAGGAGCGTCAAAAATAGGCTCATCAGAGTCAACCGCAGGTAATTGACTTCCAGAATTATCCAGTGCAGGCTCATCAGATTCAACCGCAGGTAATGGCTCAATTGCAGGAACATTCAGGCTAGCTTGAATGCTTTGGATTTTTTCTAATGCCTTTTGGTAATTACTTGTGTCGCTTTTTTGCTGAAACAGGTCGGCGGCACTCTGTAAATCTGCGATCGCTTCTTGTCGCTCACCTAGATCGCGGCGGATAAGACCTCGGTTGAAGTAAGCTACAGCATTCTTAGGTTCGAGACGTAGAACTTCAGTTAAATCTGCAATTGCTCCTTCTCTATCACCCATCCGGCGACGGTGCAGAGCGCGGGTATTATAGGCTACAATCCAGTTTGGATTGAGACTTATAGCTTGATTAAAATCTTCAAGCGTTCCCTGTCGATCTTGCAACCCAGCGCGGGCGAGTCCTCGATTATAGTAAGCTCTGGCATCATTAGGAGCAAGACTTACAAGTTTGTCGAAATCTTCAAATGTTCCCTGAGCATCTTGCAAGTTGCGGCGGATAACACCACGGTTGTAATAAGCATCAACATCGTCAGGGAAAAGACTTATGTATCGGTCTAAGTCTGCAACTGCCCCCTGCTTATCGCCTTGGTTAAACCGGATAACTCCCCTTTGGAAGTAGGCATTGGCGTAGTCTGGGTTGCGGCTAATCGCCTGAGTGTAATCTTCGAGTGCCCCCTGTTTGTCTCCTTGGTCATAGCGAGCATTAGCTCTTTGATAGTATGCATCAGCATAGTTCGGGTCAAGGTTAATTGCCTGGGTGTAGGCGTTGATAGCTTGTGACTTATCGCCTTGCTCGTGTTCTACTCCCCCCTTTGCTACAAAGTCAGCAGCGGACTTTGGATTGGTTAGCCGTTCAGATGGCTTATCTGTACTGGGAGTATTATCTACTTCAACATTAGGAACCCTTTGCGCGACTTGACGCAGCGTTTCATAAGTCTTGATCGGAACTGCTGCATTGAAGCCTGTTTTCTGTGGGCTTCCCCCACCTGCCTCTGCCTCTTGACCACCAAATCCATGAATGCCAACGACTCGACCATCGACATCGAATACTGGACCGCCACTCATGCCTCCCTTGGTTACAGCGTTGTAACGCATAGTATAAGGTTCAAATCCCTTAGGAGCACCCTTGCTAGGGCGGCTTGTTACAAAGCCAGGTGAAAATTCAAAATCTCGGGCTGCGTTTGATTTGCCATCCAGCGCTGGATAGCCAAATACAAAAACTTGGGAACCTATTACCGCTTGATCAGAATTTGCTAGCTTGGCTACTGGATAGGTTACTGGGCTACTAAATGTTACTATCGCCAGGTCAGAACTCTCGGTAGTTCCTAGCTTTTGGATATTTGTTGGAGGATAAGTCTTTCCATCATGGGTGCGAATAGAAAGACCAAGACGTTTATCTACTACATGAATAGAGGTCAGCACATCATAACTATTGCCCTGCTTTTTAATGATTACCCCAGAACCACCACCACCTTTTTGGGGGTTAATCTGCACCGTCATCGGAATAGCCATCTGAGCAATTTTTTGGGGAGATTTAGCAGCAATAACAGCAGATTGGGTAACCACAAGCGCCGCTACTGTTGCTGTACCTGCTAGAAGGCTAGAAAGGAAATTAAAGCGAGAAAAACTCAGACTCATAACTTAACTCCGGTTCAGAACTAATGTTCGGAAAATATTGACTATAAAATGCTCTGATCGGCTTAGTAATTACTTTAGCGCTTGCTGAAAAGTGGCACTAGGAATCGCCCAGCTTAAGGCTTCCATTTGCTGGAAAATTTCTTCAGATGGTGTTATGCCATCCGCGAATATGAACGCAATAATGCCTTGCGGCGGGTATTTTAAGCGTCCGTTAATCCCGATCAGCCGACCGTACTTATCTAAGACTGGACCGCCACTCATTCCCTCTTCAATCTCGTTGGTGTAGCCTAGTTGATATCCCTCCTGTAGAGATTTATCCAGCAGCATTTCCACCTTCCCAGTGGTTAATCGAAAGGCTCTGGTTCCCCATTTGCGAGTTTCCTCAATCTCATTTGAGTTAATCCAGTGCCAATTAGGAAATCCCGAAGCATAGACTGGATCGCCAACTGCTAGTGCTTTAGAATCTGCGATCGCTGCCACTTGATAGGCTCGATTACTGGTGAACTGCATCACCGCTAAATCTAGATTTGGAAACTTAGTTGAG
>JAUJND010000125.1 GCA_030446505.1 Chroococcidiopsidaceae cyanobacterium YX2bin18
TACCGATTCAGTTTTCGAGACGAAATCCCCAGTCAGCCCAAGTAACCCCTCATCTTTGAAGTATATTCCTCCTTGTGCTGTAGCTTTAGGTGTCTTGAGTATGATGCCTCCAGCCTTTCCCTGTCTAATGTCGGCAATAACCGTTAAATTCTGGTCCTTGGTTTGCACCATGCCTATTCTTTCAGTAGCTTCAAATAGAAATTGCTTAATAACAGCTGGTGTCTCAAGCTTGACAGGCTTGATGTCAAGGTCTTGTTCAGGCTCAAACCCTCGACGAAGCAAGTAGACTGGATGAACCTGTCCTTCATTATCAGTGACTTGAGCAAATTTCCCAGTTAGCTGTGACGAGAGAACTTGACCACTGACCAGGTAGCGCTTTTCCTTGGCTTCGGTTTGCCGCTGGTCAAACAGTTCATAAATTGAACTTGACTCTTTGAAATTGAGGAAGCTGGGGGCAGTTTCAACCCCTTCAAGAAATTGCTTTTTATCCTTAAGCAGACTGTCTAGCCTAATTGATAAGGAACGCACACCATCAACAACCAAAAGTTTTAGCTTCCAATTACTAGGAGCTGCCGGATTATTCGCCCTACCCTTCTGCTCTACTCCTGCAACTACACCATAGAGAAAATTTTTAGTGTTGGTATCTATGAAGCGAACCCCTTGCCCTACAGGAAACTGGCTTAGTAATCCACAGATGTCTTCACAATTAGCTTTGGTAACTCGCTGGTCTTTAGCCAGTTGAAATTCTTTGCCGCTTAAGTCTAGTTTAGCTTTACTCAGTTGCGTCCGTAACTTATCAATCTTCGGCTGCTGCTGTCCGAGTTGAGCTTTCAGTTGGTCAGATAAAGATGTATTGTCAAAAGTCGTAGCTCCTTCTAGACGTTGCTGCAAATCGCTAGAAATTGCTAATTGAGCGTCAAGCTTCTGTTGATATTTCCCTACCCGCCCACGTACAACATCAATTTCTGCCTCTTTAAGCTTAGTGTGTCCATCTATAAATTCCTCAAATGAATTGCGTAGTTGCTCTACTAATTCTTGAGTGCGCTCCTGCCCTTTCTGCCTGACATCTGAGCGCTCGTAGTTATCGTGGTCAGCTAAATTAGAGATCGATTCAAACCCCAACTCAGAGCGAACAGCATTGACAACTTGCAGTGTTGTATTTGGTTTAGCCCCAGTCTTTGCCTGGACTTCAACTAGGTAAGCTGGTTTGGTGAAAGGACTGTCAACTTCGGGATCTCCAGGGTTAAGGACGAGCCGCGATACTGGTTCAGCTTGGAGGTCTATCTTTTGTGCCTCTAATTCGTTTTCACCCAAAGCAATTTTTTGAGCGAGAAACTCTTTGTACTCTGAAGTTAATGTTTCATAAAGCCATGCCTGACGAGCTAAACAAGGGTAAGGATTCTCCGGTGTTGGCTGCTTGATCACTGGTAAGGATTACGGCTCGTCCAGTCACTTTCTGAATCGCTTTGGGATCACTTAGCTCCTCGCTTTCCCCAAGAGGATAATCTAAATCTGCATGGAGTTGAGGGTTCTGCTCCATCAAACTAGCGGCGACTTCATTGCCGTAAGCATTGACGAAATCGGGCATTTCTTTTAACCCAAAGCTAGAAGAGCGGTTGCCCGTCGTATTTGCCTTCAGGTGGCTCATCTTCTTCATTAGGATAGCTACTGCCCGTTCTTCAGTAGGTAAGTCCTGCCCCACCACAAGCTTAAAGATAGGTAAGCCGAAAGTACCATCGTACTGACCCCACTGCGGTCGTCCCTGTTCATCTAGTCTGTCCGGTGAGTGCTTCGCCGGATCGACTTGTCCGCTACGGTGTGATCGCCCAATAGATTGTTCAACTTGGTTGACATCCAGGTGCGGTTGCACAATGTACATCACTCGCTGCCGTTGGTCTGCTACAGTTCGCGCGGCATGAAGTGAATAACCAGTTGTGGAATTTGTAATCACAGCATCCACTCTGCCATTTTGAAAATCATCCATTACCTGCTTTTTTTGAGCAGTACCATGTTCTCTAGTCCCATAGGTGACGACTCCAGCCGCCAAGTCGTTAGCTGATTCGTACTTGAGGATATTGGTACGCCCTGTAATTTCCCCAATTGAATGCCCCGCATCTTCAATCTTTTGCTTAATGTAGTCAATTGGTGAAATTGGTAGCTTCGTCCAATCAGCAGAGGCGATCTCAGCTTCGGCTTGGTTAAAGGCAGTAACTCCTATTTCCCCTAATTCCTCATCAGTCAAACGGTGAGAGCGCGTTACTTGTTTTCCAGTCAGTTCATCTAAATATGGCTCAGTAATTTTAATAGTGCGTGACTTTTCCAGGTAGCGGGTGAACAGTTCCCCAGCGTTGATATTAATGGTATCCCCAACTTTAATTCGCTTCATCGGCGGCGAATCTGGGAACTGAATATTATGCGCGTCTGCTAGTTCATTATGAGTATCAATGAAGTTCTTGATGGTTGACTCCATCGTATTGAACAACATGATTATCGGCTTTCGCCCCTGTTCAATGTCAGCAATTACAGCATTTGCCGTTTCCTCAGCTTTTAGACCCAAGGCGGTGACGGCAGTAAGATTGTGCAAGACACTGGTGAAGATTGTACTTGCTGCCCCAGCATCTCCTAGTGCCGGGTTTGTTGCCTGCGCCGCTTCTCCTGCCTCAGCAAAGTCAGCACTGATTTTTTCAACAACATTCTCTTTTATCGTGTCAAAGCGCCAGATTAAGTTGAGAATTTTAGAATTATTCTCAGCAATCTGCAAGGAAACTGGAACTTTAGAAACGCCAAACTCAACACCTTCATAGGACTTTTCGCAGCGAATACAGCCACCACTCTCTGCCCACATCGAAAACACCATCTGTTGCAGTGGTACACCACCAGCTTTCAGGTGTTCTGTAAATGTGTCTTTATCTGGGGCTGCTAGCTTCAGGTCAGTTGTTTCGTAAAATAGGCGTGATGCAATGATTGGGTCTTTAATAGCAGTTGCACTAGAGGCAACAAAGCCCTGAGTTTGTGTAACTAGTTGTTGGAAGAACTCAGTACAGGAAGGTACGTATACCTTGCTCTGCTCCCTTGCTTTTTCAACTTTAGTTTTGGGGCGCGTTTCTCCCGCTGCTCCGCCAGTTTTATGGCTCTCATCCAGTACTAAAAAACTGCGCGGCGCTAAAGCACTTAGTAACTCTCGTCGGTCAACACTAGACGGACCCGTTAGCTGTCCGTAGGTGGTGAACACACTATCATGCTGCCCAATATTACCCATTTGGGCATACTCTTTAATCTTGTCACCGTGATTTTTAGGAGTACGAATTTCTCCTATTTGCCTGCCATCGGTTGAGCGCAGGGATATATTAAGGTCATTGTTTGTGATTAACGGGTTGAAGCTGTTACCAGTATCTACACCATCCCGCGCCAAAATATCAGCATATAAGACTGAATCGGCTGTCACAATTGTCGGGATCATTCCCTGTTGTTGTGCATACCGCGCTAAACCACAAATAATTCGAGTTTTGCCAATCCCAGTGTCATGTCCAATCAGGGTAGCTTTGTTCTCAAACTCATGGTTGTAGATCGATAGAGCTAACGAATCAATTTGTTCAGCCGCATAATGTTTAAATAACTCATCAAGAGATGGCTCATTTAATTTGGTACGTACATACTCGTCCACACTCATTCCAGTTATTGCTTCAATCTTGTCAAAAGCATTCTCCAACCCTTTGAGTGAGGCAGCAGGGGCTAAAGTTGAAAGCGTTGATGCTTTGCTTCTTGGTTGATAAGCAACTTGGTTCTCAATATCTTGTTCGGGAAAAGCTGCTGAATCAATGGTAGGTGTTGGTGTTGATTCACTCATAGCCATTAGTCCTGAAAGTAGTGTGGGTTCGCGTCCAGATTCATCCACATCAGCCAGTCGATTAAATTCATATCCTCTAGATAGTTCAGACCTGTCTCCAGATCTGGATGCGGAGTTATCGGAAACTGCTGCTCTGCTCTCAAGCATTGCTGCTGTAGCTCCTGATAGTTCATCACTAGGTAAGAAGCCATCTGCTTCGGAGTTTGCTGCTTCGACAGATTGTTTAGATACATTAGTAGATACTGGTTTATTTCCTGCGCCACCCATGCCTGCGCCTCCAACTCCTCTTGAGGCTCGTAGGTCATCAACCAATCGCGGATTGATTGTTCGATCAGCCACTCCACCCGTCGCATTAGCAGCAAAAAATATTCCTCCTTGCTCTCTATCTGGCTCAATTGTTGTGGAACTAGAACTGTTGTCCACAGCAGCGGCGGTGCTTCTGATGTAGTTGTCACGTATGTCGGTGTCCACCGACGACCCGGCATAAACTCCTCGTAAGGTAATTCCAGAATCTCGGTTTTGTTCATGGTTGTTCTGTTGCTAGAGAGCATGAATTAAGACCTCCTTTAAGGCTTCGTAGCTTTCGTATCTACGCGGTGGCTCAACGCCAGAGCTTAAGCTGTGTCTCACCTTTCCCTTCAATCACGATTACGTCAATTGGGAAAGATGTCCCTTGTTTGCGATACAGACCGCCCGCTAAGGAGAAATGATCCGCTACCTTGTAGCCAGCATCCTTATACAACCAGCGATAAAACCCCCTGGTCAACTGAGTGTTGTAGCGTTCTGTGCGCGATCGCTCATCACCCATCTTGCCGCCCAGGATTAGAACTGCTTTCCCCTGTGGCTTCATCAAGTCGAGTGCAGTAAGTGTGATCGCATGATCTAGCTGACTAGTGGTAAGCAACGCCCGGCGAAATGTTTGAGTAAACCCCTCTGCGTCTTTTAGGGAACCAAAGGGTGGATTGGTGATAATCCGGTCTACAGGTACGACCTGGGGTAAAAAGACTGAAGCATCTTGCTGAGTTACTGTAAATCCTTGCGCCCGTAGAGCGTCTGCACGATTGGGATTGAGTTCGTTTACTATTGCTTTCTGGGGATCTGCCAGTAAGAGTAGCGCTCCATTTCCTGCCGTTGGTTCGTAGACTGTCGTTTCTTGGTTAATTCCAGCAAGCTTGCCTGCTAGATAAGCAATTGGGATAGGGGTACTATAAGCTTGCTGCAATACACTCGTACTGGTACGGGTATTCAGACCAGGCTGGCGATCGTAAAAATCCAGGCATTGCTCCCAAGCTCGGATTGGATCTGTTACACGCTCAACCATCTGACGGGCTGCCTGAATTAATCCTTGCTCGATTGCTTCATCTACGAATTTAGCGTTGGGTGTGCCTGGAGTAATCTTTTCATTCAGCACGGATTCGGCAAGCGATCGCGCATCTAATATCGAGGCAAAGCGATCGCCATTGATAAAACTGTCAGCAAAGGCTGCTACTAATTTCTGCAAAGTATCTACGACCTCACAGTGACTAATTTGGATTAAATTTTAAAGACGAGCTAGAAAAGAAGGTTAACTGGAACTTGATTTGAAGCTGGAGAGACAGCGTATACGATTTTGCCGTCCTATACCATTTCGATTAAATTTGGCTCAGTGTTAGCAGGAACAAGCACTTCGTAACACTTCACTCCATCTTCGATTCGCAGCACCTCAACTCCATCGAAATACATCTGGATGGTTCTGGGCTGATTACTCACGATTGGTTTGTAAATAGCTGATTAACCGTTGGATTAACTTACGGTTAGCTGAATTTTTGCATTGTGGTGGAAATCAAGTCAATCTTGGTTTACTTTTCGCAACACAACCCATCCGGTTGGCTGATGGGATCTCGGCGATTAGTCAGAGACTACGAGTTATTGCCGCAAACATCCGAGACATTGATCTACCTTGCGATGAGCCTCCTGACGGTATTACGATTGGCATAAAAGCTTATATCTCACACCTTTTCAAACGTCCTGCTAGACTTTTTGTATGAATTCACAAAACGAACCTCAATGGCTTGAATGGGTGAAACGGATTCAGGCTATCTCGCAAATCGGTCTTGCCTACGGCAAAGACCCCTATGACATCGAGCGCTATGAAGCTATGCGCCAAATTGCCGCTGAAATCATGGCAGTTGGTTCGGATACTCCGCTCGAAAAAATTATCAATTTATTTTCGGAGCAATCCGGCTACGCAACGCCCAAAGTGGACACGCGCGGTGTTGTGTTTCGAGACGGGGCTTTATTGCTAGTCAAAGAGTTAGAAGATGACCGCTGGACTTTTCCAGGCGGTTGGGCTGATGTTCTGGAATCCCCGCGCGAAGCTGTCGAGCGGGAAGTTTTTGAGGAATCGGGTTTCCAAACGCGCGCGGTAAAATTGCTGGCTGTTTTCGACCGTAGCAAACATCCTCACGAGCCACCTTATCCATATCACATCTACAAGTTGTTTATTCAATGCGACATTATTGGTGGGGCAGCTTCGCTAAGTCAGGAAACAGGTGGTGCAGATTTTTTTTACGAGGATACACTTCCGCCATTGTCGCTTTCTCGCATTACGCCGAACCAAATTAAAAGGCTGTTTGAACATCATCGTCAGCCAGACTTACCAACCGACTTCGATAAAACTGCCTTAATAGCTGATGAACAAGGCGCTGCACCTGCTTCCGGGGTATAGTAAAGTCCCCCGCCAAACCTCGCACCATCTGAGGTAATTAACCTGAACTGCCAGCAATGAGCCTCGGTATGAAACATTATCAGAGTCCTACCCTCAATACCAATAACTTGGTGAACGGTGGTTGGGGCATAACAAGTAATGGAACAAAAAACGGCAATAAGCCATGTATATACATGGTGGGAATATAGCAAAAGCCAATAAGAACTCGCCTGAAGCC
>JAUJND010000126.1 GCA_030446505.1 Chroococcidiopsidaceae cyanobacterium YX2bin18
TTGCCTTACAAAAAGAAAATGTTTTTCCGATTATGGCAATACAGATGATTAGTATTGGCGAGGAAACGGGCGAATTGGATCAAATGCTAATGAAAGTTGCCGATTTCTACGAAGATGAAGTTGAGCAGTCTGTAAAAGCGCTTACTAGCATTTTAGAGCCAATTATGATTGTGGTTCTAGGCGGAATGGTTGGCGTAATTTTGCTAGCAATGTATCTGCCGATGTTTAAGGTATTTGAAACGCTGGGCTAACAAAGTAAATTTCCGCCAATTGCCAACCAACAACATCAAATAATGACTGTTAAACAATCTTATTACGAAGCTAGCTTGGCAGAGTATAGTAATCATCAAGCTGCGATCGCTTTACTCAAGCAATACCGACCTTACTTAGAAATGATTCCTAGTCTGCGCCGCCCGAATGAAAGTGTGATCACAATTCCTTTACCGATTGTACTTCGCAAAGCTACATCTTTGGGCAACGGTATTGCAACGGAGGCAACAAGGCTTCCTTGTGATGTGGCAATTTTAATGTGTGATCCGGAGTGGAAAATCAAAACTGGAGTCGAGATTTTTGTTTTTATTCATCGTCCCCAAGAAGACTTTTCCGATTTACTAGGGCGCTGGCGACAAACCCAGGTTTGGCTAGATAAAGACTATGAGTGGCTAATGCCCCCCCGTTATCAACATATGTTCAGTGAGGGGGCTAATACTATCTATCCTCTATTTGTGATCTTTGCTGAAACGCCAGAGCGAATTAAGCGAGGATTGCAAGGAGCTTATCTACCATTTATTACTCAAATACTCAACACAGTTGTTGATGAAGAGATATTAGAAACCTTGGCACCCGAAAGTCCACTAGCTTAGAGAGTAGTTTTGAGTTGAACAAAGGAGAAGGTAAGAGTAATTTCTGCATTGCTTCTTTTAACCGCCGTTCTCTGGGACGTTCCATCCCAGAGCCTGCGGCGGCTCCGCTCAACATTCAAAACTTAAAACTTATAACTATTTTTAGTCTCCTCACTTGACAAACTGGGGCATAATTTCAGCGGCAGTAAATAGACCGTAAACGCCTCGGCGCTGCAAAGTTACACCAGCTTTAAGATAGCCAAAGGCTGGACCACAAACATTTGCTGCCATACTAGTTTCATCTCCCAAGGTAAAGGTATGGGTTGATATCTTGCCTTCAAAAGTTCGACCAGTAACCTGGACATTAGTGCTGAGAGGCTTTTTGGGATTACGGGTATCAACGACTCCACCAACAGTAACGCGATCGCGCGAACAAAGCCCAGCCAACTCTAACATCACATCATCGGCGTGTTCCATATTCTCCAGTTTTAGTACGCCGTTAGTCTGATTCAGCAACGCTTCGACTTCGGTATCAGTCATACAAAGAGCGCTTGACACACTATAACCAGGGATGTGAGCAATATCCTCTCGGATAGTCGCTCGGTAAGCTTCCCAGTTGGCAATCCCCACGCCAAACGTAATTTGAACTGAATGAATTTCTGCATAGCTCTGGGCTGCAAGAACTGCTGCTGCTGTTAATAACCCTGGTGTTGCCCCGCAGCCAGTCAAATAAGTAATTCCCCCAGCAGCAAGTTTTTCTTTTAACTCTAATAGCTGCTCAACCGCGCTTGTGCGTTTAATTGCATCTACCAGCACACCTCGCCAACCCAAGTCAATAAACATTTGGGCTACAGAGGCAATAAACGTGTTAGGCAGATTGGGCAAAGCCAGAAAATATCCATCTACGGTTGCTTGTTCAACTAAATCTTGAATACTACGGCTCGTTAGTGTGCCGCTTGGCTCCAAATATCCTACAGAACCTTGAGACTGATATGCCGCTAGACAAGTATCTAGGTTTAACCCCTCTGAGGCGTAGGCATAACCTTTAAGATCAGCTGCCGCTACCCACAGCATCTCGCTTTTGGGAATCAGGATTCTAGCTGCGGCTTGTCCTAATCCGCCAAAACCTAGTACCCCCACACGAATTGGTACTCCAGGTTTGGTAGATGCTGGATTGGTATAACCTCTGATTTGTGCACTCATCGCCTATTACTCACACTGAACGAACTTTAATTATCCTAAGTTCTTCACGGCAATCTTATTGCTCTGCTAATTACAACAAAACTGGAGCTTGACTACTAGAGTAAGTTAAGCGAAACTGACAAATAACTGATGTACGCATTCACCTAATAATAAATTTTGTTAATTTTTGAGTATATATAATTCGATAGATGAAACAGTAGATAGCAACTGGCAACTTAAAAAGTAAGCACTTATGCTTAGGTATATAAGTAATTAGGATTACTTTAGGGTAAGAGTATAGTTAAAAAACTATTAGGGCTAGCTAAAAGTATGGAAACCTTAGAGTTTGTAATTTATCCCGATGGTCGAGTACAAGAAAAAGTTACTGGCATCATTGGAGCAACTTGTGCTGAAGTTACTGCTGCAATTGAAGCCGAGCTAGGACAAGTAGTAAGTCATCAACCAACTTCAGAATTTTTTAATGCAAAGCTGCATCAATCCACAGCAGCAACAACACAAGCTACATTCAGCGAGTGGTAAATTTTTATTTAGTTCAGCTTACTTCATACACATCATGTCACACTTTAGCCAAATCAAAACTCAAATCCGTAATCTAGAATCCTTACAAGTTGCCCTCACTGACTTAGGAATTGATTGGAAATCTGGTTCCCGCGTGGTACGCGGCTACCGTGGTCAAACTCATACTGCCGAAATTACTATTGAGCAAGGTAATGGGTACGATCTCGGTTTTAGCTGGAATGGCACGGAATATGAATTAATTGCGGATCTGCAATACTGGCAACAACCTTTATCAGTTGATTGTTTTTTGAGAAAAGTAACACAGAGTTATGCGTACCATACAGTAATCAAGGAAACTGCTCGTCAGGGATTTCAAGTTGCTGAACAACAAAAAAATGAAGATGGTTCAATTCGGCTGTTAGTACAGCGCTGGAGTGCGTAATGTCTGATTTTGTGCCGCCGATACAGACAACACAATCTGAAGATGCTACGCGAACGCGTTTAGAGCCAGAATTAGGCGGGATTTTACGGGATGCACCTGATCGGTCTGGGTTTGAACCTGAATTAGGTGGTGTAGTGCGTCAAAAAGGTGTCTACGTTGATGAAGTCACCTGTATTGGCTGCAAACACTGTGCTCATGTAGCTCGTAACACGTTCTACATTGAACCAGATTACGGGCGATCGCGTGTAGTTCGCCAGGATGGTGATTCAGAAGAACTCGTTCAAGAAGCGATTGATACCTGTCCAGTTGATTGTATCCACTGGCTTGATTACACAGAAGTGAAAAAGCGTGAAGCAGAACGTCAGTATCAGGTTATTCCGCTTGTGGGATATCCTGTAGAGGAGGCTATTGTTGCTGCCCAGCGGCGACGCAAAAAGAAACAGTTATCCCGTAAAAAAGCTCATTATTAGAGCTATAGTTTTATCTCATCAACAAGGGCTGTATATAACAGCCCTTCTTTGATCAGGATTACTTGCTTAAATACGTTAACTAAGTGGATTATAAGCTTTAAGTAATTTCTCCACCTGATATAACTACAACTACAAACAGGCGGAGATGTGATCGCCTGCACACCAGTCGAGCGGTATGAGATAGATAAGTTGCAGATATTCTTAATTTGCGATCTCCTCTCGAAATGCCTGTACTTTACCATCAGGGGCTAGAACTAGTCTAAGTCTAGGGGTTTGACCATCTTGAATCGGCGAAACAAAGCGCTCACCTATTAAAGGCATACCAGTAGTCTCAATATAAGTTCTTGCTGCCTGTCCGAGGGGTTCAATACGTTGAATAGTGCCGTCAACATCTAATAGCAGACTATACTCCAAGGTTTGCTTCAAGCTCGAAGGTGGCTGCCAGCGCTGTTGGAAGTATGCTCTAGCTTCGGCTACCTGGGGGATGTTGGATGTGCCTCTAGGTGGAGTAGTTGGGGTGCTGGGTGATCGCGTCTGGGTACCAGAATTGGGGTTTGGTCTTGTGGAGTTAGGATTTAACTCGGCTGGTACAGGAACAGCAACACGACTTGCTTGAGACAAAGCTGCTTCTAAATTAGGATCACGAGAAACAATTTGAGGACTGGTACTCGGTATGACTAATGTAGAATTGGGCGATCGCGCACCTGTAGCAGCTTCTTTAGGAGTCACAGACCGATTTTGCCCCGATGGTTTAATAACAATTTGCTGACGTGTTGTTTGACGGGGACTGGGAGTTGTTGATTGGGGTAAGTTTACTTTAGGAGCGCCGGGAAGGGCTGGGTTTGTCCCAGGTACACTTATTGGTGGAATGGAGTTGGCAGATGGGATGGAACCTGCAGGTGGCGGCGGTGGCAATTGTAAAGAGGATAGTGGCGCGGTCGGTGAAGGTTGCACAATTTGTCGCTGGTCGTTACTGCTTGAGCCTGGAGTTATCGTCCTTGTAGCTATCTGCTGCTGACTGGAGCGATTAAGAATTTGCACCATAGTTGTTAGCCCCACAGCTAGCAGTAATACTGCCGCAATACTAGTCCAAGCAGGTAGAGCAGGAGCCGAGCTTTTGGGTGTAATTGGTAAGGCAACTACGTCCGCAGCGTATTCATCAAGCGCGTTTGCCAGATCAAACAGTTGCAACACACTCAGCTGAATTACTGGTCCAGTTTCCTGATTAGCGAGTGACCCCAAAAAGAGGTCGTGGGATAGCCCTGTACCTGGTTGTAAGAATATTTTCCTCAAGTGAGTAGCGGTCTTCTCAGGGATAGTTTCCTCTACATTGAGACTGGCAGAACTAGAAGTATCTAATGAGTCGGACTCCTCCGCTAAAGCTGGATCATTAGCCGTTACTAGCGGTGGGGTAGAAGATACGTCGCTATCTGAAGAAGTTACCCCTGCTGAAAAAACGGCATTAAATCGGTCAGGCGAATTGAGCAAATCTTGGACGTATGTTGTAACCGCTTCTTGGAGGGTTTCGAGTTGGTCGCGATCGCCCTGAATTTTAACTCGTTGTTGTTCTGGTAGTCGCGGGTCATCAAACCGCAGCTCAAACCGCAACTGCTTCAGCACCGAACGTCCCATCCAACGAGACAAAGGTGAGCTACGAGACCCGATTTCCAACGTGCAAGTGGGTGGAGTGTAGCGGTGGATAACCA